>PMLH01000201.1 GCA_003159055.1 Myxococcales bacterium | reverse complement strand
CTGCATGAAGGTCGAGCCCTACGTCTATTGCGGCAACATCGCCGGCCCCGAGCACAAACAATTCGGCTACGCCCGCAACGCCTGGCTGTCGGGAACGGCGTCGTGGACCTACGTCGCTGGCACGCAATGGATCCTCGGTATTCGTCCGACCCTTCGCGGCCTGATGATCGCGCCGGTGATCCCCGACAAGTGGCGCGGCTTCAAAGCCACGCGCATCTTCCGCGGCGTGCGCTACGAGATCACGGTCGAACGGCAAGGCAAGGGCAGCTCGGTCTCGCTCACCGTGGACGGCAACGCGCTCGCCGGCTCCGTCGTGCCCCTGCCGGCCGACGGAACCCAAGAGGTCAAGGTCGAGGTCAAGCTGGGCCAAGCCTGAAACGAAGGTCGCCCCCCTAAGGTTGGTGCGCAACGTGCCGATACCTTCTCTGGAACAAGGCCATGGCGGGGACGGAATCGACTATTGCAACCTCTGACGCTCTCAGCGACAGCGAGCTGAGAGTGTTTCAGAGCGAATTGTCAGCGCTGGCGCAAACCGCAAGCGACTATCCGCTCGAATACGCGCTGGGCTCGTACCAGCTGCTCTTCGAATCGAGAGACGACATCGAAAGCATCGTCGAGAACCTGAGCGAAAGTATCGCGGAATGGCAGAGCCTCGCGTAATCCGCGCAGTGTGAGAAGCGTTGCGCGCAGCTCGCGCCGCTGGGACGTGGGCAGAATCACATCCCGCAGC
Source organism: Myxococcales bacterium (assembly GCA_003159055.1). The sequence goes on along the minus strand of PMLH01000201.1, from coordinate 2,886 downwards.
GCGATCCGGCCGCCCAACCGAGCGAACCCGATCTACGACCGGTCCGCGGGTGTACGATTGGGCGCAAGCCGACGGTGTCTGACACGAGGATCTGCATGCCAAAGAGGTGGAGCCGCTTGGGTCTTGCCTTCGCGGTCGCGACCTCGTTCGCGTGTTCCAAGGGTTTGTCAGTGTCTCGCCGCGATGGCGGCACCGATGCCTCGGCGAGGCTCGCCGGTGATGCGAAACCAGACGCCGATCGAACCGCCGACGCAGCGCCCGACAGCGCAATCGCCCTGCCGCCCGACGGTGGCGACGACGCATCCGACACCGTGACCGCCGTGCCGCCCGACGGTGGCGGCGACGCGGGTATTCTCGATACTGGCGCAGCCACGGCTGAGGTCGCTTCGGACTCGAACGCCCTCCTGTGGCCGGGACCCGACGCGACGATTGTCCTCGACGGCGGGCCCGTGACCCCGGACGGCGGCATCTACCCTCAGGTGTACGCCTTCCCTGGAATTGCCTTGGCTTCCCACTCGAAGATGTTCGCGGCGGAACCGGACCTAACCTTCACAGTGCAAGAAATCGGCAACTACCAATACGCCGACCTCAACAGCGACGGCCTTGGTGATATCGTGATTGCCAATGGCTCGTCCCTTGCCTTCTATCTTCAGCAGGCGAGCGGCGCATTTCAACCAATGCCCGGAATCACGCTTTCGGCAAACGACTCTTGCGAGCGCTATGTCTTCGCCGATTTCAACCACGATGGATTGTTGGATCTGGCGATGGTCCACCACCCCGGCCCCGTCCGATACCTGCAAGGCATCGCGATCTTTCTCCAGTCCGCGCAAGGGTTCCGCGATACGCCCGATCAAGAATTGGCCAACGTCCTCGAAAGCAACGTCACGTGCAATCACACGTACTATCTCGGCGCCAGCGACATGAACGACGATGGGCGCGCGGATCTCATCGCGCTGAGCGAGATGGAATACGACCTCGATCCGGGTTCCGAATGCGGCTTCAGCAAGAGCGTCGCGCAAGTCTTTTTGCAAGACGGGACCGGGACCTTCGCGCTCTCGGCCAGCTTCTCGCCTCGCAGCAGCGATGCCACCTGCGGAGCCTGTGGTACCTCCCTGGCAGGGGGCGACTTCAACGGCGACGGCCGAGGCGATCTTGCCGTGATTCAAGACGGCCACCTGAGCTCCTCGGATGCCGATTACCCTGGCCACCAGGTCATAACCTACCCGCAGACTGACGACGGTTTTTCTGCCACGCCGACCCAAGTCCTCAACCTCGGGCAGTACCTCAAGACGGTCAGTCTCGTCGACGTGAACGGCGACGGAAAGCTCGACATCCTTGCACGCTCTGCAGATTGGGGACTCTACGGTCCCGATATCGGCGCCGCTGGCGTCACGCCCGGCCTTTCCGGCGTGTTCCTACAGAAAGCCGACGGCAGCTTCGACGAAGCGAAGACCATCACGCCCGATGGTTGGCTGCCTGCCGGCACCGATCCGAAGAAGGATCCCATCGGTATCGACGTCCGCGACCTCGACCTCGACGGCGTGAAGGACTTGGTCCTCGAGCGCAGAAGCGCCGCCGAGGGTCTATTTCGACAGGAACGCGGGCTATTCGCCGCCACACCGGACGCCGAGATTCAGAGTGTGCCGGTGGACTGGGTGCGCGCTGCCAAGCAATCCGTTTCCGTTACCTACGCCATTGACAAGGGCACGGCGACCACGACCGGTCAGTTCAACCACCTCGCCTATGCGCTTGCCGACATGAATGGCGATGGCCGTCCTGACGTGGTGGCTGCGTACCAACCATTTGCGCCAGCCGTGGCGCCCGATCCGGCCACCGGCGTCTATCCTTCCTACCCGGGCCCGCAGACGAACACGTACACCCAATTTCGCGTCTATCTGCAACGCCCCCTCACAAGCCGCTTCGTGGTCGAGATCCAGGAGTCGCGCGTTTCGGTCGAAGACAAGGTCCTGCGCATTCGGGCGACTGTTCACAACTTGGCGAAGCTGCCCGCCAACAACGTGCACGTCCGTGTTCTGGCAGCCCCAACCCCCTTCTTGCTGCAGACAACCCTCCCCATTCTCGCCAGCGGCCCGGACGGCATGGCCGAATTCGGCGCGAATTGGGTCAAACAGGAAGAAAACGCCGTCCGGGGCGATCCGCTTGGGCCTGACATCGTTATCCCGCGCATCGAGGCCGACGAAACCACTCCCCTGGCGCTCGATGTTCCGGTGGCGTTGGTGGCCGATCTCGACGTCCGCTGCCTGTTCGTATCAGTGGAGCCGGACCGCAACACCAACGTCATCCTTCGCCGCAAGTACGACTTCATTGCTCCGAACTAGCCCCACCGCTGGCGCTGCTCACATTTGGCTCGCAAGCGCCCGTGCCGGTGTTGCAAGAGTAGCCGGCGGTCACGTCGCAGGCGCTGGCGTCCGAGCACGTCGTCGCGCATGTTCCGCCGGCACCGCCGACGCAAAGGTACCCCGTCGCACACGACACCCGGCCTTGCGAGCATGTCCCCGAGCCGTCGCAGGTAGGTGCAACCGTCGCGTGCTGGTCGGCAGAGCAACCGGCGGTCCCGCACGCCGTCGCCGACGGAGCGAAACCGTTGGCAGGGCATGCCGCGCTCGTCCCCACGCAAGTCTCCGCGATGTCGCACACATCGACAGCCGGCCGGCACACCATTGTCGATGGGGCAAAGGTGTCCGTCGGACATGTCGCGGCTGCGCCGGTGCAAGTCTCCGCGATGTCGCACACATCGGCCGCCGGCCGGCACACCGTTGTCGATGGGGCAAGGGCGTCTACCGGACAGTCCGCGCTCGTCCCGGTGCACGTCTCCGCCACGTCGCACACACCCGCAGAAGGGCGGCAAACCGTGGTCGATGGGAC
>PMLH01000427.1 GCA_003159055.1 Myxococcales bacterium | reverse complement strand
CGCATCGACAACCAGTTGCGTGGCCGATCCGGTCGCCAGGGCGATCCCGGCAGCTCGAGCTTCTTCCTGTCTCTCGAAGACGATCTGATGCGCATTTTCGGCGCCGAGCGCATCACGGGCCTCATGGAACGCCTTGGTATGGAAGAGGACGTTCCCATCGAGCACCCGCTCATCAACCGTTCCATCGAACGCGCGCAAAAGCAGGTCGAAGGCCACAACTTCGACATCCGCAAGAGCTTGCTGGAATACGACGACGTCATGAACCAGCAACGCAAGACCATCTACGCCTTGCGCAGGCAAGTGCTGGAAGGCCGCTACGCGCCGATGCTCAGCGAGGCCGAGATCAAAGCGGGCAAGCAGCCCGAGGTCGCGACGTCGTCGGGCAAGCACACGGTTGCGTCCCTGACCGAGATCGTGCGCCCGACCTTGGCGCGCATCCTCGACGCCCTGACCGCGCCGCAGCCCGGCCCGGATCCGACCCAGCCGCCGGTGCCGACGCCGCTCGATCCCACGATGTTCCGCTCGGCGATCTACCGCCAGTTCGGCACCTACCAGGAAGTCACGGGCATCGTCGAGAGCCGCACCGAGACCCTCGACCGCCTTGCCCAGGAAGTCGCGAAGCTGCTCGTGCAGCAGCGCGAGCGCATCCTCGACCTGTCGGATGAGGTCCTGTCCGAGGTGATCGACGCGACCTGCTCGGAAAGCGCGCACGCTGAAGAGTGGGACCTTGATGCTCTCCGGACGGGGATGAAGGAACGCTTCGGCTTCGAGCCGACCATCAACACCAAGGGTGTGATGGAGCGGGACAAGCTGACCGAGGCGATGTGGCAAGAGCTGGAGAAGGTCATCGATGCCCGCGAACAGGAGCTGGGGCTGCCCTTCTTCCTCTACTTCAGCCGCCACTTCATGCTCGAGGAAATCGACCAGCGCTGGATCGAGCACCTGCGCAACATGGAGGCCCTGCGCGAGGGTATCCACCTGCGCGGCTACGGGCAGAAGGATCCGAAACAGGAGTACAAGAAGGAAGGCTTCGTCATCTTCGGCGCGATGATGCAAAGCATCACCAGAAACGTTTGCGAGAAGCTCTTCCACGTGCAAATCCGTCGCGAGGAGAGCGATACCGAGGCCCAGCAGCGCTTGGCCGACGCCAAGAAGAAACCTCGCCGCACGATCGAGTCAGGCGGTGGAACACAGGCCCAGGCGGCGGATGCGTCTGCCGAAGGCCAGCCCGCGCGCCGGAACGAGCCCAAGGTTGGAAGGAACGATCCGTGTCCTTGTGGGAGCGGCAAGAAGTTTAAGAAGTGCCACGGGGCGTGACGTCGCGCGCCGCCGGGTGAGCGCGACAAGCTTGGCGGATTGATACTTCCCCACTAAGATTTGCGTATGCGCATTCATGGTCTGTGGGCATCGGTCGCGGTTGGCTTGCTCGCGTGCAGCTCCGACCCGCCTCCGGACGCCCGCATCGCCATGGAGCTGACCTTTCCCGCCTCGCCCGAGCCGTCCCTGGTCCGCATGCAAAACGTATTGCTGATTGCGGCCGGCGATGGCTTCACGATGGCGGGCTACGAAAACGGACAGGTCCGTTGGGCACGCGTCTCGCGCGACGGTGAGCTCACACAAGAGACGGGGTTCGTCCTTCCTGCGCCGGTGCTGGGGCCCTACTTTGCCGTCACGAAGAAGACTGCGGCTGCCGACCAACTGATTGCCATCGCCCTCTACCCAAGCTCGACGGTTCCGAATGGCTATGACCTGCAGGCGGTGGTTCAGGACCTGGGCGCGTTGGGCGCGGCGGCTCCGGTCGTGCTGGACAGGCTGACGACCGGGACCGACCGAAACAAGGTGCGGATCACCGCTGGCGCCGCCAAATCGGGCAACCTGGGCTTCGTGGCGTGGGGCACGCAGGTCCAGTCGATTCCAGTCAAGTACCGGTTGCTCGGTCCGGACGCGACCTCCTTGGGTGAAGGCGAGGCGTTTGGTGATCGGACCTCAACCGACCCGCCGGCCTGGGATTGTCTTGCGCCGACCAATGGGGCCAGTGGGCTCGGCTTCAGCATCGTCGGACCTGACCTCGTGGTCTCAGGGGACACAGACTGGGTCACGGCCGAAATGGACGAAGCCGGGGCCATGACCGGCGAAATGACCTATGGATTTCACACGGGGGTGACCGACTGTCACATCGTAGGATCCCCCACGCCGACAGGTGGTTACCAGATTGCCTTTGAGAACACGGGCGGGATCGGCGCGGTTTTCTACTACCCCCCGCCACCCGGGAGCGATAACGGCAACGTGATGGAGTATCCAATCGTGGTTTCGGCCAACACCTTCGGCGATCCGATGAACGTTTCACACGTTGCCTGGGCGGCTCCTGCGGGCGATGACATCACGATAGGGCTGGCACGGACCTCTGGACCGTACCTTGTCCGGTTCACTTTCCAATCCATTCCCCATGGCTCGCCGCTCATACTGCGCAGCGCCAACGGTAACACAGGGCCCGTGTCGTCGTGGGTAGGCCCCGACTACGTCTACGTAACCTACACCGACCGAGTCGCGGGCCCGGCGGGATCCACGACGGTGCTGCGCTACTTCGTGAAAGTGGACGCCCCAGCCAAGCTTCCCTAGCCCTGGGCTGGGCCGCGACTAATCGCTAGCCGGGAATACTCGGCAGTGGACCTCGGTTATTATTGGGAAGCTCATGATTTTTGGACCCCGCACAACCCAGGCCGACTTCGAACGCGAAGTCATGCCGCACCTTCAGTCGCTGTATGGCGTGGCGCTGAGGATGACCAAGTCGGAAAGCGACGCCGAGGACTTGGTCCAAGACGCCATTCTGCGCGCGTACCGCTTCTGGGATGGGTTTGAAAGTGGAACCAATGCGCGTGCGTGGCTGATGCGGATCATGACCAACCTGTTCCGCAACCGATATCGCGAGAAGGCGCGCGAGCAGGAGATTCTGGGCGAGGCAGAGGCCAGCACGGCCAACGTGGGGCGGTTTCAGGGCTCGGCCCCGCGTGACGCCGAAAGTGCGCTTTTTGGGCGCATGCTGTCCCGCGACGTCGAGAAGGCTTTGGCCTTGCTTCCGCCGGAATTTCGGCTGCCGGTGATTCTGGCCGATTTGGAGGACCTTTCCTACAAGGAGATTGCAGACATCATGGAGTGCCCAGCCGGGACCGTCATGAGCCGGCTTTACCGGGGTCGCCGCATGTTGCAGAAGATGCTGAGTGACTACGCAAGCCAGGCCGGTGGCGAAGCCGTGGAGCCGTCGCAGGGCAACGCTGCCGAGCCTGCGGCTGATGAGAACCTGGTCGATTTTGAATCCTTCAAGCGCAAGCGCCAGGAAGGAGGGGCGGCATGACCCTGTCCTGTGCGGAAGCCGACAACGTTCTTCACGCCTACGTCGACGGAGAGCTGGCGACGGCCGACCGAGAAGCCTACGAAACGCACATGCGTGGTTGTGATGCCTGCACCCAGGCAAGCCGCCTCCAGGCCCGCTTCAAGGCGGCCGTGCGCGGGCACTTGCCGCGGCCGGCCCTTCCGGTCGGGTTGCGCACCCGAGTCGAGGCTGCGTTGGCTGCGGCCCCGTCGCCCCGTCGGCGCTGGCTCTGGCAGGCTTACCCACGCGCTTTCACCGTTGGAATGGCGGCCGCCGCTGCGGTCGTGTTGTTGGTGGCCAACATGCAGCGAACCGTGCGCTCATCGGTGCTCGAGCAGGCGGTTTCGACGTTCCACCGCGACTTGCCCCTCGACGTGCTCTCGGAAAGCTGTGCGAAGGTTTCCGACTGGTTCCGCGGCAAGCTGGACTTCACCGTCCAGCCGACCGGCGATCGAACCGGTACCCGCTGCCAGGGCGGACGCCTGGTCAACGTGCGTGACCGCTTTGGCGCCTACGTCGTGTACCAAGTGCCGGCCGGACACCGCCTGGGCATGATGGTGTTTCCGTCGGGGAACGAGCCCTTGGCCGGGGCACACCAGCGGGTCTTGAATGGCCGTCCGGTGTACCTCGATAGCCAACGCGGGGTGGCCACGATAACCTTGCGCGAACCCTCCGGCCTCGACTATGTCTTCACCGCGGATCTGGACGAGGATGCTTTGGCCAATTGGGTCGAAACAGTCTACCTCAGCCGGCAATAATCGCCGTCTGGGCCCCGCCCCGCTTGGTGCTTGACGCCCATCCGTAGTAACTTCAGGCACCTCATGGCGACGCGAACGCTGTTGTGTGTCGAACCTGACGAAGCTGCCCTGGGCATCATCGTCGGAACCCTGGAACCCTACGGTTTCGAGATCAAGAACATCACCAACGGCGACCAAGTCGTCGAATGGGCCAAGAAGAACCGGCCTGCCCTGATGCTGGTTTCGGTCGAGCCGAAGAAGGTGGGCTACGCGATCTGCAACAAGATCAAGCGCAGCACAGAGCTGAAAGATGTGCCGCTGATCCTCACCTCGTCGGACGAATCGCCCGAGAAATTCGAGCAGCACAAGACGTTCAAGCTTCGCGCCGACGACTACATCTTCAAGCCGCTCGATCGCCACGAGCTCATGCGCAAGGTGAATGTCCTGGTCGGCCTCGACGAGGAGGAGGCCGCGGCCCCGCCCTCGGCGTCGGCCGAGATTTTCCTTGGCAGCGACGTGATATCGTCCGAGATCGCCATTGACGCCGACGACATCGTCGACGAGACCAAGCTTGAGACCCCGCCTCCGGAATCGGGTGCGCCGGGCGAAACGGGCGGCGACGCGCTGGGCGTCAACCCGGTCTTGGACGCCATGTTCGACAAGGAAGCGGAAGCCGCTTTCGATGCGCTCGAGATGGCGACCCCGCCACCCACCCAGGCGAATCTCGAAGTGCAGAAGCCGGCCGCCGCGAACGACTATCTGAACGTCACCACGCCGCCGCCGGTGGATCCAGCGTCCGTGCTTTTGCCGCCAGTGGAAGCCGCGCCAGAGGACGGATGGTCCGAAGAGGGCGCGACACGTGTCATGCCCCCGTACAGCACGGAGGAGCTTCGGGGCCTCGCACTCCCGCCCGAGGAGGTTCCGCCGGAAATGGAAGCAGTTCCGGTTGCGATCCCGCCCTCCGAGCCACAGACCGCTGAGGTGCCAGCCCCGCCTGCCGAGATTGAGGGCGACCCGGAGTCTCTGCGTCGGGCTGCCCCGGTCGACGAGGACGTGCCTCCGTTGCCCGAGGAGGTCCGCAATACCTCGGTGGTTGCGTATGCCGCGGCCACGGCCAACGATGCCGCCTTCAGCGATTTGCAAAAGCGGATTCACGAGCTGGAGGACGAAAAGCGCGAGCTGGGCTCGGTGATCGACGATTTGCGAGCCCATCTGCAGGCGCAACCGCTGCACAAGGAAAAGGATCTCCTCGGTCTTCGCGAAACCATCAATCGCAAGGAGAAGGACATCCTCGACCTGCGCGACGCGCTCGATGCCAAGGATCGACTGATCCTCGACCACAAGGATCGCATGCGTGAGCACGAGCGTGCGCGCCGGGATCTCGAAGAGAAGATGCTGACCTTCGAGAAGAGCCTGATGAACGCGAACGAGAAGGTGATCGCGCTGGGCCAGGACAAGGAGAAGGCCATCGAGCGCGAGCGCGGGCTCAAGGTTCGCCTCGAAGACGCGCATACCGAAATCGCCAAGACCCACGACGAGCTGGACTTGGCCAAGAAGCGCCTTGCCACCTTGGAGGATCGGGCGCGTCTGGAGATCGAGCGCGTTCGCCATGACCTTGAAGCGCGCATGCAGGAGGAGGAAGAGGCGCACAAGAATGAGGTGGCTCGTCTGCGCGAGGATCGCGACGCGGAGAAGGCATCGCGCGAGGCCGAGGTGCAATCCGAGATCGGCCGGCTGAACGCGAGCCACGCGGCCGAGATCGAGCTGGTCAACAAGCGGCATGGGGAAGAAAAGGCGTCGCTTGATGATGAACACGAGATCGAGCTGGCGCGGGTTCGACGCGAGCAAGAGAAGGCCCTCCAGGCATTGCGGGAAGAGCACAACACCGCGATGGAGAATGAAAAGCACACGCACCAGAGTGCGTTGGAAGCCAGAGACCGCGACGCCAAGAACGAAGTTGCGGAGCTGCGTCGTGGGCATGAAAGCGCGCTGGCCCAGGCTGAGGATCGGCGACGGCGCGAGCTGGAAGAGGCGGAGGCCAAGCGCGTGGCCGACCTGGATGCTGCGGACACGCGCCGCCGCGCGGAGTTGCAGGCGCGCGACGAGCAGCACCACGCGGTCACGGCAGAAGCTGAGCGGAGGAACCTCAGCGAACGGGCCGAGGCTTCCGAGAAGCATCGCGCCGAGCTGGAGCAAGCTCACGGCCGCGTGACCGAAGTGGAAACCGAGCTTGCCTCGCGCAACGAGGAGCTGGCGGAAACACACCGACGGCTACTGCGCGTCGAAGGCGAGCTGGACACGTCCCGCACCGACGTGCGCGACCGCGAAGTCAAGCTGGGTCAGGCGCGTGACCGCATCACGGAGCTGGAAGGCAAGGTGGCGGATTTGGAGGACCAGGCCCTGCGCGCCTACCGCCGCATCAAGGACGACGAGAAGACCNNGGCCAAGCGCGCGGTCAGCGTGGCTCTGACCTTGCTCGACGAACGCCCCGGCGGCCCGGTGACGCCGCCAGTCGGCCGCCCAGGCGAAGAGAACCAGAGCTAGAACATCGCGGATCCCAGGGATCCCGGAACCAACCACAGAGACACCGAGAGCACTGAGGGGATTGAGAATGGAAGGGTTCGCAGCCCGATCGGCAGAGTTTCTTTCTCTCTTTTCAGGCTCTGCGCTCTCTGTGGTGAAAA
>PMLH01000622.1 GCA_003159055.1 Myxococcales bacterium | reverse complement strand
GACAAGGACGGCATCATCCTGGCGTTGCTGGCAGCGGAAATCACGGCCAAGACTGGCAAGGACCCCGGACAACACTACGCCGAGATCACCGCCAAGCACGGCAACCCGGTGTACACCCGCATCGACCAGGCGGCCACGCCGGCGGAAAAGGCGAAGTTGAAGCAGCTTTCGCCCAGCCAGGTCAAGAGCGCATCGCTCGCCGGCGAGCCCATCCGCGCCATCTTGACCAAAGCGCCAAGCAACGCCGCGGCCATCGGCGGCCTGAAAGTGGTCGCCGAGAGCGGCTGGTTCGCTGCACGGCCGTCAGGGACCGAGAACGTCTACAAAGTCTACGCCGAGAGCTTTGCCGGTGACGCCCACCTGCAAAGGATCCTGGAGGAGGCGCGCACCATTGTGCAGGCAGCCCTTGCCGAACCGCGCAGGTAGGACCGCCTTTCGTAGATCCGGGCTAGTTCTGCGGCTGGATTGACGGCGGCGGAGCCGGAAGCCGACGGCCGGCGCCGGATCCGGCCTTCGCTCCCGGATCCGGCCTCCGTATCTCTTGTGTGTTCGACCTTTTTGCGCGACCCGGTTTTGCGGCATAAGGTTGCATAGGAACTTCGATGAAAACCGCTTTCCCTGTTTGTGCTGGCTTGGCGATGGTCGCCCTTCTTGGCTGCCATGCGGGGCCGCCTGCACCGCCATCGACCGCCCCCGCCCCGACGCGGACCGTGCCCCCTGCCAGCTCTGCGGCAGCGCCCGCCGCCACGCCGACTGAAGCGCCGGCCAAGTCTGCGGCGGTTCCGGCCCCTCCGATGGTGGCGCCCCAGACGGCCGGCACCGAAGGGAAAGCCTTCGTCGTCCACGACGGCCGCGAGAGCTGGATCGACGCAGAAGCGGCGGCCCGCTCAGGCTACACCATCGTCGATTTCAGCGACGATTGGACGCCCTTCATCTTTGCCGAACAGAAAGGCGCGGATGGAACCGTGTCGCACAACCGATACCGCCGCGTTTTCGTAGGCCTCGCCAACGACACCCTGGACGAGGATGGCGAGCCACTTCCCGCTGGCGAGAAGAATTACCTCGAGCTGTACGGCATTCCACCTTCCTTCGGCATTTTGCGAGCCCGCGTGTTGGCCGACGAGCAGCAGACCTGCCACGCGACCATCAGCCTGGAAAAGCTGGAAGAGGTCGAAACCATCGCCTACGTCGCGCCGGAGAAGATGAAGGTTGAGGAGCAGCGCATCGCCCGCCTGCGCCGCGAGCTGGAAGAGGCCAGACACAAGAATCACGCCGCCAATCTCGCCGAGCTGGCGCAGAAAGATCCCTCGCAGGCGGCAAAGGTGAAAGCCTACGAGCGCCGGGTTGCAGAAAAAGAGGCGATGACCGAGGTCGAAAAGCGCTTGGCCTGCGAGGGCATGCTCAAAAAGGGCCAACGCCACGCGACCGGCGTGTACGACGATGCGATGCGAATGGCGGTGCGGCGTTTTCAGCAGAAGAACATGATCTACGAGGCCAACTACCTGCGTTCGAAGACCATGGATGCGCTCGCCAGGCCGCCGCTGGCCAACGACACCATGGCCTTCATGCGGGTGCTGCGCGAGCGCGTGGTCGATGCCACGGGTGTGGTCGAGGACGGCAGCGTGGAGGGCAAATCAGGTGCTCCGACCTTCACCAGCAAAGCGGGCAAGTCGGTAGCGCTGCGAAACCTGGTCGACGAGCTGACCCAGGCAACCGCCGAGCAACTGGGCCTGTCCACCCAAGAAGGTGTGCTCGCATTCTTCAAGCGCCATCCGGCCACGGATTTCCGCCGCCTGCGCGCAGCGGTGAAATTGCCAAGCCTGCCTGAATACTACGGCCCCGAGATGGATCTCTCGATCGTCATCGACCGCGGCGACGTCTGGTACGACCTGCCGTGGGACGCGAAGGGCGTGCGCCATCCCCAGCCGCGCAAGCGCTATCCAAGCTTCCACCTGTACTTGAAGTACAATGGCCAGCGCGTGCTGCTTGCGCGCTGGCGCACCACCGTTGGCGGCTGGCGGGCCGAGCAGGCCTCCGACGGGTACGAGTACTTTCGCTACAAAGGGTCGGACGTCGGGGCGCGGGTGATCCGAAACATCGTGGCCGGCCCGGTCTGGATCGCGCCGGAATCCACCCCGATCCGCTCGCTGCTCAAGATGAAGAGCGTTGGTTCGGCCTGGCAGCGCGTGGTGAATTACGACGAGCTCGGCCCGGGCTATCTGTCGGCCTACGGCCTCGTCGCAGGCTACTTCGTCCAGCCCGGTCGCAACGGCAAGGGTGACTGGGACAACGGTATCCGTGCGCACGGCTCGTCGGACTACTTGTCGATCTACAGCTCGGAAGGCTATTCGCACGGGTGCCACCGATTGCCCAACCACGTGGCGATTCGCCTGTACGATTTCATCTTGCGCCACCGAACCATGCATCCGCTTGGCGACCAAGGCATGGGCTTCGCCCGCCAATTCTTGGCTGGCGACGACGTGTTCGAAATCAGGCTTCCGTCGCGTGGGTTCTCGTACCAGCTCGATCCACCGCTGCCTGTCGATGTCCTCGAAGGTGAAATCAAGGGCACACTCAAAACCCCGGTCCTGACCTACGTGCCCAAGCCGGGCATCAACTATCCGGGGCCGCCGCCGCCGGTGCGCGAGAGCAGCGAAGGTCACGCGGCCGGCAAGGCGGAGGAAGAGCCATGAAAACCCGATTGGGTAGTCTTTTCGGCGGGCGCATGGTTGTCGCGGCAACGCTTGCGGTGGCCCTGACGGCTTCCTTGGCCGTGTGGGCCGCCGGTAAGAACAAGACGGCCTCAGCTCAAGGGGACACGGCCAAAGAGAAGATGACGACCGACGAAAAGGCCGACAGTACCAAGGCCGACGCGGTTCATGTCTACCTTCAGACCGTTCCGCCTCGAAAGGCGCTGGTAAAATGGGGCGGCAAGATGCTGGGGTCGATCCCCGCGCCACGGCCGCTGGTCATCGAACGTCCGCACGACAGCGGCCCGCTCGACCTGGTGATTCGTGCCAGTGGCTTCTTGCCAGTGCACACGCGGGTCTATACCTTCTCAGACTCGCGCGTCTCCGTGAAGCTCACGCCACCGTCGGACAAGAGCAAGCTGTTCGGCTACAAGCAGGAACCGGCACCGAACCCCGACGGCGGCCCGCCCCCCGAGCCGGGGCCGGCGCCCGCGCAAGCACCGGCAACGCCGCTCTAGCCGTCGAAAAAAGCGATCACCTTCTCCACGAAGATCTTCGGTCCGGTGGACATGGCCGCGTGACCTTGGCCCGCCAGAGAAACCACCTGGCTCCCTGTCACGGCCGCGCTGGCCATCCGAGTGGCCTCTTGCATGTGCACCGGACTTCGGCCGCCAAGCAGGAACAAGGTGGGAACCCTCACTGTGGCGAACGCCTCGGCCTGGAATTGATAACCATACGCGGTCATCACTTCGCGCGGAATCGTGTGTGCGGCATCGAGGCGAACTTGCCATCCCATCGAGCGCCGCATCCGTTCGAGCGCGCGCTCGTCGATGTGGATCACTTCTCGCAGAAACGCCTCGACCAAGCCCGCGCGATCGTTCTTCGCCAGCATCCCATCGAGGCGCCGCCCGAGATCATCGGGAATGAACAGCCGTCGACCCGGCACGGGCAGTGGCGGCTCGTACAGCACGATCTTGGCGATGCGAGACGTCAGCCGCATCGCTTCGAGCGAACAGATGGCCCCATAGGAATGTGCCACGACGAAGGCGGGCTGTGGCGTGGCGTCGAGCACGGCAGCGACGTCTTCGAACTCGCGCCCGATGTCGTAGGTCGATCCATCGCCACTGTGCCCGCGACCGCGACGGTCAACCAGATACAGCGAGAAACGTTCCGCCAGTCTCGTCACCACCGCCCCCCAACGCGTGTGATCGACTGTGGAACCATGCACCATGACCAAGGGCGGACCGTGGCCGAGCCGCTCGAAGGCGATGCTTGTGCCGTCCTTGGACTTTACGGTTTCGATGGGACCCATGTTGCTCGTGCTAAGGTGGCGGAAGATGCGAGGGCTGCCGGACTTTACCCGACGGCACTCGGCACGAAAACCCGAAAACATCCCGGGCCTTCCAAAGAATCCCAGCGACATGATTCCGATCAGCGACGACAACCCAACCCTGCGTTTTCCCGTCGTCACGGTGCTGTTGCTCGTGATGCTCGGTTTCGTGTGGATCTTCGTGCAAGGCGCGGGTCTCGATCCGATGCGGCTTTCCGAGACGGTTTGCGATCTTGGGCTCGTGCCGGGCGAAATCACCGGCCGAGCCCCAGTCGGCACGGCGGTGCCACTCGGCATGGGGCTGTATTGCGTCGTGGATCGCGAGCCCATCAACTATCTCACGCCCGTCATCTCGATGTTCTTGCACGGCGGCTGGGCGCACCTGCTCGGCAACGGCCTATTCCTGTGGGTGTTCGGCAACAACATCGAAGACAGCATGGGCCGCGTGCGCTTCGTGGTCTTCTATCTGCTTTGCGGCCTGGCCGCCGCGGTCGCGCAAATCGCGATCGATCCGGCCTCTCCGGCGCCCATGGTGGGCGCCTCCGGTGCGATTTCTGGCGTGCTGGGCGGCTATCTGATTCTCTACCCGCGCGTGCGGGTGCATGTGTTCGTCGGCTTCTTCTTGCTGTCGCTGCCAGCGTACTTCGTCTTGCTGATGTGGATCGGCATGCAGCTGGTTGCGGGCTTGCCGCAGGTGACCTCGATCCATCACGTCACGTCGAGCGGCGTGGCGGTCTGGGCGCACATTGGCGGATTCTTCGCCGGCGTGGTCCTCGTCAAACTGTTCGTCAGCCCAGAATTGGTCAGCGCCCGGACTTTCATAAGGCGGCGCAACTATCCAACCCACTGGTGAAAGCAAGCTTGCGAACGGCTGTCATTGCTGCAATCGCGACCTTCGGATTTGCGTCGCTTGCCCGCGCCGCCGAGCCGCCCTGCCGCGAGTCCGACGACACGCGAATCTGGTGGTCCCCGTCGACGCCCACCGCCGGCTCGCAGCTTCGCGTGCTCGCGGTGAGCGAAAGCGTGCAGAGGGGCGACCTCCAGATCACGCTTCCAGGTGGAGCAATACAGAACCTTCCGACCTCCAGCCGGGGTGGACCGCCCTTCAGCTTCTACGCCGAGGTCAGGGTGCCAACCGCCGGAACCGTACGCGTCGAGCTGGTGCATACTGGCGGCAAGTCGGCATGCCGGCGCATCTCGGTTGCCGGCCACGGACACGCAAGCTCGCCGTCACGCACCGACGGCCCAGGCGCCTGGCGCGCTACCCAAGCGTGGAGCCGCACGACCGAGAACTTCTTCTCCGCCTGGATCGAACGGATGTTCGATGCGCCGGCCGATGCTGCCCTTGGTTTTCCCTCGCTGGCGCCGGTGCTGCACGATCCAGCGCGGAACTTCTTGTGGGGCTACCTCGGCCTGCGTGAGGACGATCCCAAAAATCGCGACATCCCACGCGCCGTGCCTGACTGTGCCGATCTGCCCTACTATCTGCGCGCCTATTTCTCTTGGAAGCTGGGCTTGCCCTTCGCTCTGCGTGATTGCGACCGGGGCAAGCCCGACCGACCGCCCAAGTGCGGCGCCATCCTTCACAATGAATCCCCCGATGAAGGCATCAAAGGCAAGGCCGCCTTGGATCGCTTTCGCAGCTTCCTCAAGATTCTCGCCAACCGCGTGCACTCGGGCAGTGCACGCACGGCACTCGACGACGACGAAACCGACTTCTACCCGGTCGCGCTCGAGCGAAACGCCCTGCGGCCCGGCACCATCTACGCCGATCCGTACGGCCATGTGCTGATGATTTCTTCCTGGGTCGACCAGACGCCAGACCACGGCGGACTGCTGTTCGCCGTCGACGGACAACCCGACAATTCGGTCGGCCGCAAGCGCTTCTGGGAAGGCACCTTCATGTTCGCAAGCGACAGCAAGAGCGCCGGCCCTGGCTTCAAGGCGTTCCGCCCGGTCGTGCGCGGCCCAGACGGCGTGCTCGCGCAAGTCCCGAGCAAGGCACTGGTCAGCGATGCCCGCTTCGCGCCCTATTCCGACGAGCAAGCGCGCCTCGGCCGCGATGCCTTCTACGCTCGCGTGGCCAAGCTCATCAATCCGAGTGGGCTCGATGCGCGAACGGCGTACGCCGAAACCATGAATGCCCTGGTCGAACAGTTGAGCACGCGCGTGGGCTCTGTCGACAACGGCGAGCGCTACATGCGTGAGAAGATTAGCCCGGTGGTGCCCATGCCGGTGGGGCCGAAGATCTTTGAAACAACGGGGCCTTGGGAGGACTATGCCACTCCGTCGCGCGACATGCGCCTGCTCATCGCCGTGCGCGTGCTGGCCGGGCTGCCGGCGAAGATCTCCGAACATCCCGACCTTTTCCTGCTGGGCGGACGAAAGCCCGCCGACGTGCGCGCTGAGATCGAGGCGCTGCACGAGAAACAAATCCGCGAACGTAGCATCGACTACCGACGCAGCGACGGCTCGCCATTCCGCCTGACGGTCGCTGACGTTCTGGCGCGGCGGACTGCCTTGGAAATGGCCTACAACCCCAACGATTGTGTCGAGATTCGTTGGGGGGCAAGCCAAGAGACCGCCGACTTCGGGACCTGCAAACGGCACGCTCCCGACGAGCAACGGGGGCGCATGCAAGAATACCGAACCTGGTTTCACGAAGCGCGCCGACCCCCGCGTTGAGGTCGGCCGGCGAATCTTCAGCCCTGCGTCGAGAATCGTTCGAGTTGCCGTCTTGCGGTGCTAGACTGACCCGGACCGAAACAACGCACACCCCGAAGCTCGATACTGGGGCGTCCGCCCCAAGGATCACCTGTGATGGCGCTAACTCAAAATCAGATCTGGGTCGTTGGACCGAGGACCGACCTCTTGCTGGAAACTTTTCAGGGCAGGGAGGCGTTAGGTGTCCCTTACCGCTACGACCTGACCCTCCTCTCCGACGCCCACAACATTCCTGTCACCGATCTGTTGGGCAAGCCGCTCACCGTCTGTATCGACGTCACGCCCAAGACCTCTCCCGAGCACAGGCTGCGCTATTTTGACGGAATCGTCACCTACTTCGCCAAAGTCGGCGGGACCATTCGCCACACCCGCTATTCCGTGGTGCTGAGCCCCACCCTGAGCCGCCTTGACTACGCGCACAACTGCAGAATCTTCAACGACGCCAGCAACGCCGACGCCGACCCAGAAGGCAAGAAGGCCACCCAGGACACACTCACGATCGTGAAGAAGGTCCTTGCCAAGCGCGACGTCACGTTGGTCGACGATGCCACCAAGAACCAACACGTCGGATGCGATCGACGGTACTGCGTGCAGTACCGCGAGACGGATTTGAACTTCATCCAGCGATTGCTGGAAGAAGAAGGCATCTACTATTACTTCAGGCACGAGGAGAACAAGCACACGCTGGTGTTGGTCGATTCGAGCGCCGCGCATCCCAAGGTCGAGGGCTACCATCCGGTTATCTACCGGCCCAAGCAGAACAAGCATCTGCTCCAGCAGGAGCACTTCTGGTCGCTCAGCGTGGCTGGCTCGCTCTATCCCGGGAAATACAGCGTGCTCCGCGGCTACGACTACACCCAGCTGCGGCCGCAGCAGGGACAAATCGAAGAGCAGTTCACCGGCGTCGAGCAACCGGGAGCGAAGTTTGAAGTGTACGACTACCCGGGGGGGCTCATCGAGAAGGAGCAGGCACAACACGATGCCTTGATCCGCATGCAAACCGACCAAGGGGCCAACACGACGATCGAGGTCGAAGGCAATACCGTCGGCCTCGGCGTCGGGAACTTGGTGACGCTGACCAGGGCAGACGAAGTGCTACACAGCCCGTTCTGGACCGAGATCGACTTCAACAAGGAATACCTCATCACGGAGGCGACCTACTCCATCAGCCTCAACATCGCCGAAACTGGCGATGCGGGAGTGTCCGACGAGCCGTTCAAGGCACGCTATACCTTGCTCGACACCGAGATCCAGTTCCGACCGAAACGAACCGCCCCCAAACCTCGAATCGAGGGACCGCAGACCGCCATCGTCGTTGGCTCGGCAAAGGACGAGGACGACGATGAGGACGACGAGCAGGCCGGGAACGCAGATGGGCAGAAGGACCAGGGCAAGGAAGACAAGGGAGGCGACAAGAAGGAGGAGATTT
>PMLH01000339.1 GCA_003159055.1 Myxococcales bacterium | reverse complement strand
CGGCGGTGCGGGCGCTCGGCAGATCCAACGCCGCACGCAACGCCTGCGCGCAGCGCAGTCGACGCACGAAGAACTCGGCATCCACCGGCTCTTCCGCGCGGGTGAGCAGGCGAACCGCTATCTGCGAACGCGAATTGTGGGTTCCGCGGCCGATGAAGCGTCCGTCGTGATCCAGCAAAGAGACCACGCTGCCGAGCCCCACCTTTCCTTCGACGCGGTCGATGGCGTTCGAGTACACCCAGGGGTGGCCGAACCANNNNGCGGGACATCGAAGCATTATAGACCTCACCGTCGATGGCGCCCGCAAGACCGTTTCCAATTCCGCCGAACCTCCCTAGGGGCCGTTCGACATGAAGCAACTTTTCGATCATCGCCTACTCCTCGTGGCCGGCAAGGGTGGCGTGGGGCGAACCACCGTCGCGGCCGCCCTCGCCCGCGCAGCCACGCGCAAGGGCAAGCGGGTGCTCATCGCGCAAACCAACGCGCCCGAACGGCTGGGACGCCTGCTTGGACTCGCGCACCCGATAGGCCCGGAGGTCGCCCCCGTCGACGAGCGACTTTCTGTCGTCAACATGCGGCCCAAAGAGGCGCTGCACCAGTACGGTGTGATGCTCTTGCGGTATGAACCAATCTACCGCGCGGTGTTCGAGAACAAGCCCATGCGCAGCTTTCTTGGGGCTTTCCCCGGCCTCGACTACTGGACCATGCTGGGCAAGGCGTGGTGGCACACCACGGAACAGCAGGACGGCCGCCCGAAATACGATTTGGTGATCCTCGACGGTCCGGCGTCGGGGCATGCAATCGCGATGCTGCGCATTCCCGACGCCGTGAGGAGCGCCATGCCCAAGGGCCCGCTCGCGCGCGACGCGGGTTTGGCGCGCACCACCCTGTCCGACCCCAATGCAACGTCGGTGGTGCTGGTCACGTTGCCGGAGGAGCTTCCCGCGCGAGAGACCCTGGTCCTCGTCCGCGACCTGCAAGAGCTGCGCATCCCCATGGGCCCCCTCATCGTGAATGGCATGCCGCCCGCCGAAGCAGCGGATCCCACCGTCGAGAGCATCGTCGCCTTGGGCGCAAACGCTACCAACGTGCCCGCCCTGGCCCATCTGGTCACCGGGATTTCGATCTTGGGCGCCAGGCGGCGCGACGCCGAACGCACCGTCGCAAGTCTGGCGGCCGCTCTGGCGCTGCCCATGTTGCAGCTACCGCGGCTCCCGAGCAACGATCTCGGCCCCGAGGAGATCGGCGCGTTGGCCGACCTCCTCGCAACGACGGTGTAGNNATGCGCTCGCGCGTGACCTCGAAGTCCTGGCCGACCTCTTCCAAGGTGTGGTCGGACTTTTCGCCGATGCCGAAACGCATGCGAAGTACTTTCTCTTCGCGTGGGGTGAGCGTCGCCAACACCTTGCGGGTTTGCTCGGCCAGATTCATCGAAATAACCGCGTCGGCCGGCGAGACAATGCTCTTGTCCTCGATGAAGTCGCCAAGATGCGAATCCTCCTCTTCGCCGATCGGCGTTTCGAGCGAGATCGGCTCTTTGGCGATCTTGAGGACCTTGCGGACCTTGTCGAGCGGTAGCTCCATCTTCTCGGCAATTTCTTCCGGCGTCGCCTCGCGGCCAAGCTCCTGCACCAGGTAGCGACTGGTGCGGATGAGCTTGTTGATGNNCCACCACGTGGCATAGGTCGAGAATTTGTAGCCCCGGCGGTATTCGAATTTGTCGACCGCCTTCATCAAACCGATGTTGCCTTCCTGAATAAGATCAAGGAATTGCAGGCCACGGTTCGTGTACTTCTTTGCAATCGATACGACCAAGCGCAGGTTGGCTTCGACCAACTCCGCCTTGGCCTGCTCGGCCTGCCGCTCGCCATCCTGAATTTCGCGAACGGTGTCGCGCAGGCTGGCTTCGTCGAGGCCCGCCTCTTCCTCGATCTTCTTCACCTTCTTTCGGGCGTTGCTGATGGCCTCGGCCGCCTCGTCCATCTCCTCGACGCGCAACCCGAGCCGCTTGGTCACGTTGCGCTGCCGCAGCGTCGACCCCCGCGCCTCGCGCATGGTCTTCTTCAGCTCGCGCTCGCTCATCCCTATGCGCTGCTCGCAGTCGCCGATTTCCCGGCGTGCGGATTCGATGCGCGACACCAAGCCCTTGAGGCGCAAGACGATGCGGTCGATCTGCTTCTTGTTGAGCCGCAGCTCCTGCAAAGCATCGAGCAGTTCCTGCTTGAGCGCGGTGACCTGGGCCTTGGCCTTGCGCTTGGCACTCTCCGACTGGCCGCGCTTGGGCGACTTCTCATCGACCTTTTCCAGGTCCTTATAGACTCGCCGGACCTTGTCGATGATCTTGCAGACCCGCTCGACGTGAAACGCCTCGTCAAATTCCTCGTCGTCCTCGTCGGCGTCCTTGACCACCTCTTTCACGCGGACCTTCTGCTTGCGCAGCTTGTCCCCGAGCTCGAGGATCTCCTCGATGGCGACCGGCGAGTTGAGCACGACCTGCAGCACGCGCCGCTCGCCGTCTTCGATCCGCTTGGCGATTTCGACCTCGCCTTCGCGGGTCAGAAGCGACACCGACCCCATCTTGCGCAAGTACATGCGTACGGGGTCATTGGTCTTCGAGTAGCCGTCGTCTTCCTCTTCCTCCTCGGCCTCGGCCTGACGCGGTGCCGCTTCCGTTTCGGCCTCCTCCTCGGCCTCGGCTTCGGCCGGTGGACTCTTGTCTTCCACCTTCACCTGCGTCGAGGCGTCGACGATTTCGATGCCTTCACCGCCCAAGGTGGAAAGCCAGTCGTCGATCTGGTCGGACGAGACGATGCTCTCGGGCATGTGGTCGTTGACCTCGTCGTAGGTCAAGAAGCCCTTGGCCTTGCCCATCGTGATCAGCTCGCGCTTCTTGCGCTCACTTTCCTTGCTGGCAGAGCCCTTCTTGGCGAGCTGCTTGCTGACTTCTTCCAGCTCGTCGTCGTCCTGGTTCTCTTCGGTCATACGGTCGTCGGCATCCTCGATCATGTCGTCATGCCTTTGCTCTGGTTGGCTAGTCCCAACTTGGTCCTTATCAGGTCCATCTCCCGCATGGAGATGGCTCGTGCTTCTTCTTCGTCGCCGCGTGCCAGTGCCTCACGGTGTTGGCGGTGTGCTTGGGCCAGCTCTGCATCGACCCGCGATCGATGGAGTTTGAGTAGGAGGGCGCGCATGGCATCTTCCACAGCCTCGACACGTTCCCAGCGCCCGTCCATGAGTGCGCTGGCAACTTGGTCGCGGATGTCCGCTGGGCCGCTGTCGAGCCACGCTGGCACATCGGCGCGCGCGCCAGCCTGAAGGGTCGCAAGCGCGGCTGCATAGATCTGCTGAATGCCCGGGTCGCGCAACACATCGAGGGTTTGCTGCGCGATTTCGCTCGACGCAACCTCGGGATGGGCAACGAGCAGCGCCAGGGCGTCCACCTCGTCCGGCGGCACCGTTCGGCGTGCCGGCGGGGCAACGCCCTCGGCAACCGGAGCCGGATTGTCGCCCCGCTGAACGTGGTAGGACGCTTCCCGCACCATTCGGGCGATCTGCGGCACGGGAACCCCCAGCTTGGCCGCCAAATCACGAATGTACAGGTCGCGCACCAGCGGGTTCCGGAGCTTGGCCAGCACTTCCACGACACGCTTGGCGGTGTTCGCCTTGCCAGGCACGGTGGCATCGTCAGCAGCTCGCTGGATCAGGTGGTCCAGCATCGGTCGCGCCTGCGCGATCAGGCCACGGAAGGCCTCCGCGCCGTGCGCACGGATGAATTCGTCGGGATCCATCCCACTGGGCATTTCCGCCACCCGGCCGTCGGCATCTGCGTCGGCGAAAAACATGCCCGCCTCGACTGCCAACGGCACGGCCTTCTCCGCGGCCCGCACCCCGGCGCTGTCTCCGTCGAAAACCACCACGATGCGCTTGGCCCCTCTGGCGAGGAGATGGATCTGTTCGACAGTCAGAGCAGTGCCCATGGGCGCAACGGCCTCTTCGATGCCGGCCTCGTGCAAGCTCAGCACGTCGAAATTTCCCTCGACCAAGATCGCGGTACCTCCGCGTCTGATGGCATCGATCGCCACATGCAACCCGTAGAGATTCTCTTTCTTGTGAAAGAGCGGCGAATCAGGCGAGTTGACGTACTTGCGCTCCTTGGCCTCCGGGTCGAGCAGCCGCGAGGAAAATCCAATCGGACGCTTTTGCCTATCGAGCACCGGCAGCATGACCCGGTCTCGAAAGAAGTCGTAGAAGCCGCGTTCGTTGCTGCCGATCAAACCGAGTCGCTCCGCCACTTGGTCCTGGATTTGCCGAGACAAGAGGTGCTTATGCAGCGCGTCTCCGCCGGCCGGCGCATAGCCGAGGCGGAAGCGCTCGCACACCCCCTTGGAAATCGCCCGTTTTTCGATGTATGCCCGCGCAGCTGCCCCCGCAGGGCCGGCCAGCTGCGCCTCGTAGAATCGTGTCGCTTCCTCCATGGCGCGCAACATGCGCTCACGCTCGGACACCGCATCCTCCGCGGCTTTCCGCTCGGCCGGCGTGAGGTTTTTTTCGGGAATCTCGACGCCCGCCTGCCGAGCGAGGTCGCGCAGGACCTCCATGAACGAGCGCTGCTCGATCTTGAC
>PMLH01000353.1:2536-12828 GCA_003159055.1 Myxococcales bacterium | reverse complement strand
TTTCCACAGCTAGCCTTCGCAAGAGCAACACCGAGGCCAACCACAGTCCGATTGAACCCCCGTAATTTCAGTCACTTACGGTCGAGGATTCGCAGGTCCACCTGCCAATTTGTCACGCCCAATCGTGACCGCGCGCCACCACCGGTTTCGGGGCCGTGGCCGGTTCCGCAGCCGGCGTCGGTTCCGGTTTCGGCAACCGGTTCCGGCTATCCGGGCTCCGTCGCCCCCGGAAGCGGCCCCGACTCATCGTGGGCGTCGTCGGCTTCCCCTTCCGCCGTGCCGTCGCGGTCTTCCTCCAGGCGGCGGTAGATGGTGCGGGTGGCAATACCCAGCAGCTGCGCGCATAGACGCTTGTCGCCGTTCACATGACTCAGGGTCGAGTGAATTACGCGCCGTTCGATCTCAGCGAGCGGCNNGGCCAGCGGCGTGCCGATGGCGAACGTCACGCTCTTCGCGTCGGTCGAGCTGCCGTTGCCAGTGCGCACTTCGACCGGAAGATCTTCGATTTCGACGGCCGGGCCACGCGACAAGACCACGGCGCGCTCGATGGTATTTTCCAGCTCGCGCACGTTGCCCGGCCATTCGTAGCGCATCAGGGCCTCGGCGGCAGGCCGCGAGAACCCGGCAAGATGGCGGCCGTTCCTCTCGCAAAAAAGACGCAGGAAGTGCTCGGCCAGAATCGGAATGTCGTCGCGCCGCTCGCGCAACGGCGGCACGCGCAGGGCGATCACGTTCAGGCGGTAGTAGAGATCTTCGCGAAAGCGCCCTTCCTTGACCGCCAGGCGCAAATCCTGATTGGTGGCCGAGACCAACCGCAAATCCACCTTGGTTGTGCGCCCGCCCAGCCGTTCGACCTCGTTTTCCTGCAAGACCCGCAGAAGCTTGACCTGAACGTGCGTCGGAATTTCGCCGATTTCGTCCAAAAACAGCGTGCCACCGTCGGCCTGCAAGAACCGGCCGTCGTGACGCTGGACCGCGCCCGTAAAAGCGCCACGCTCGTAGCCGAAAAGCTCGGCTTCGAGGATGGTTTCGGGCAGCGCCGCGCAGTTGACCGGCACGAACGGCCCGGCCGCGCGTTGCGATGCTCGATGAATCGCACGCGCGATCAGCTCCTTGCCGGTGCCCGATTCGCCGAGCAGCAGCACGGTCGCCATGGACGGCGCCGCTTGCATGACCGTCTCGATCAGCCGGCGCCAGGGCAATGACTGGCCGATGATGGCCTTGTGCCGCTCAGCCTCAAGTTGCGCGCGCAGCGAACGGTTTTCCTGCACCAAGTTGCGCTTCTCCAGCGCCTTGGTCACGGCTCTGACCACCTGGGCTCGCTTGAGCGGCTTGGTCACGAAGTCGTAGGCGCCGTGCCTCATGGCATCGACCGCATTCTCGACCGTGCCGTAGGCGGTCATCAGAATCGTTTCCGTCTCGGGCGAAATGCTGCGGCTGGCCTTGAGCAGGTCGAGCCCGGACATCCCGGGCATGACCAGATCCGTCAGCAAAACCGAAACCGGCTCACGGCGCAGAAGCTCAAGCGCCTCGCTCCCGCTCTTGGCGGTGAGCACGCGCAGGGATTCCTTCTCGAAGATCTTTGCCAGCGGCTCGACGATGCCAGGTTCGTCGTCGACGACCAGGATGGTGGGCGAGGGCTGGCCCCCGGTTGTCAGCGCCTGTGTGGATCCCCCGATGTCGTCTTTGGTCACAGCTTCAAATCCAGCGCGTGTCGCGCTCGGCAAAACCTACGTTCAACCTTGGTGCCACCGGTCTTGCCCCGCGGGGGGCACCGTAAGCGCTCGTAATCGTTGGGGCCAAGAACTGATTTCATGATTCACCGAGTCCGGCATCTGCCATCCTGTCACAGAGCGTGCCTTGGTGCCCAAGTTTGTGCCAGATTGGCAAGAGATTCAACCGATCTTGGCACCGCGGCAACCCTCTGGCCCGCCCAGACATCCGATTGAGAGAGCATCTTTGCAAGTAGCAGCCATGCGCAAGATCCGTCTGTCGTCTGTTCTGGGCGGCTCGTTCCGCAACGAGCTGGAGCGGATCGTGTTCTTCAACCCAGAACAGGGCCTGATCACCTCACGGTTGGTCGCTCTGGTGCGTCGCTATGGCGTGCCCGTTATCGTCGACGAGGGGGAGTGTCTCCGTTTTCGCGTCGAGGCCTTTGGAATGCTGCAGACCCTCTACGCCCTGGACAGCACGGAACAGCCGGAACGCCTGGTCGGGGTTGCGATGTTCACCAGACCCAAGCCGAGCAGCATGGTCGTGTTGCACCTTGCCGCGCATGAGGACTACACGTCACGTGGCAAGTGGAGCGGCGAAGCCGTGGTCGCGCAGCTGATCGGGGCGATCAGGGACTTGTCGGTGCGAACCCGCGGCCTGCAAATCCTGCGAATTCTCTATCCCCACGAAATCCGCTTCGCCCTTCGAGGGAGGTAGTGCTTCCCAGCAAACTTGACACGTGACAAATGTTCCGTACCATACGTATGTTCAGTATCCACCATAGGAGCACGCATGGGCCATCTGACGATCGTACGGGACGAGGAGCCATCGAGCGGAGGACTGACGGAACGGCAGCGCAACGTGCTCGACTTCATCAGCGACTCCATTCGCAAGCGCGGCTACCCGCCAACCTTGCGTGAGATCGGAAGTCACTTCGGCATCCGGTCCACCAATGGCGTGAACGATCATCTGCGCGCCCTCGAAAAGAAGGGCTTCTTGCACCGGGAGGACCTAAAGTCGCGCGCCCTGCGGCCGCTCGTCACCGACGACAACTTCGTCGAGGTGCCTGTGCTGGGCAAGGTCGCGGCGGGACAGCCGTTGCTCGCGGTACAGAACTACGAGGACACGGTGAAGATCGATCGATTCTTCATTGGGCAACACCGCGAGGTGTTCGCGCTTCGGGTGAAGGGCGAATCGATGATCGAAGCCGGGATCTTCGACGGCGACTACGTTTTCATTCGCAAGCAATTGCAGGCATCGCCCGGCGAGGTGGTGGTGGCCATGATTGGCGACGAAGCGACGGTCAAGCGCTACTACCCCGAGGGTGACAACATCCGCTTTCAACCCGCCAACGCCGCCATGGCACCCATCATCGTGCGCAAGCGGGACTTTCGCAGCGTGAACCTGCTGGGCGTGGTCATTGGCGTTTACCGCAAGCTGTCTTGAGTTCTTCCGACGCGGCCGGCGCACGTCAGTCGGCGCTGGCCTAGGCGGTTTCCCTCAGTGCAGGTGCGGTCACGGTTTCGGCCATCTCGGGCGCGGACGACAGCAGACCGGACTCCGCAGCAGGCAGCTCGGGGTCCTGCGCTCCGAGGTAGCGATGAATGACCGCGTGCCCGAGGTAGATGAGCGGTGTGAGCAGAACCGCCATCACCAGCTTGCCGACGTAGTTGTTCGCGGCGTTGGAGACGATGAAACCCGCCGAGCGCGTGCCGACCAAGAACACGAAGCTCACCGAGATACTGTCGATGGCCTGTGAAAGCACCGTCGAGCCAGTCGACCGAAGCCAGAGCAGTCGCTCGCCGGTCAGACGGCGCAGCACCTGAAACACGGAAATATCGAGAAACTGCCCGATCAGGTATGCAGTCAGCGACGCGAGGTAGAGCCGGGCTGAGGTGCCGAAAGCACTACGAAACACCGAATCGGAAATCGGCGAATCCCCCGTCGTGGGCAGGAGCAGTGCCACATTGATGACCGACCACACGAACACCGCCGCAAGCAAGCCCGCGTAGGTCAAGCGACGCGCCCCGGCCTTACCATAGAACTCGTTCACCACGTCGGTGAGCACGAACGTGAGAGGAAACGGGATGATGCCGGCCGAGAAGCTACGCCCGGCGAAGGCGAAGAACTTGCCGCCAACGAAGTCGCCGGCGACCAGCGCCGCCACGAACAGTGCGGTAAGGAAGATGTAGACGCGCTGCGATCGTCGCAAGCCGACCTCCACGGATTTGATGTGCGAACCCTGGGAGGGTTTCCACGTACCAACCCAGAAATCGGACTAGGGCCGGCCGATTTAGGCCGCGACCACCAGGACCGAATACTCTTCCGAGATCATGAACGACACCAGCTCGCGCAGAGCCTGCGAGTTGCGCACGAGCTCCTGCCTTTGCGCGACCGTCGCAGCGTCGATGGAGACGGCCCCATCTTTCAGCGAACCGGCCAGCGCGCGTAGCACGGACAGCGGCTTGCCAGAGGCAAGCAGGCCGATGCGATCCGCCGTGTAGCGGCAGCCCCGGAGGTACGTGTCTATCTCGGGTGGGCTGGCGAGTGCCCGCCGTGCATGTTCGATGAGCTCGCCCTTGATTCGCTCGAGGGGCAGCAGAGCCATGGTTTCTGGACTGCGCAGACGCTCGATCCACAGAGCCGTGCTCTCGTCGGCCGATTCGCCGGCAAGGTCGAACGGAGAGCCGGACGCCCCGGCGACACGCAACACCGCCCGCAACATGCCGTGCAGATTTTCCTGCGACATGCGCAGAAGCGCGAGCGTGCCAGCGCGCGCCTGCTCCAGCGCGCGCGCGACGAAGAAGCGCAGATCCTCGGGCTGCAGCGCCTCGGCACGACGGCCGATTAGAATGCGCAAGGGTTGCGTGGCGGACAGGGTTACGTCGACGCCGTCGCCGTAGGCCACGAAGGGAATGGCCGGTGCGGAAAGGTCCCGTCGCAGCTGCTCGCAGATGGCTACGGTGGACGGCTGTAGCGCCTGATCTGGACCCTCTGGGAGAGTTTCCGGCGACTGATCTGGATCTGTCGCCGCCTCCGGGGCCGGGCCGGCGCCCACCAGCACGACTGCGAGATGCTGCAAGACTTTGCGCACAGGACCCCGCGCGAATGGATGCACGGCATTGCTACCCAGGAAGAACGCTTCCAGGCGCGGCTTGGTTTCATCGCCGAGATCGGCGAGCGGCCTGCCTGCACCAAGACCGGCATCGATGAAATGGGCCATGCTGTACGCCGAGCGAGCCAGCGCAGCCTGCCCACGCCACTCGAACAGACGCCCGAGCAGCATGAACTGGGCGCCGTCGCTGGGATCGCTCGCGACTGCACGCAAGACCGCGCTGTGCAGCTCGTTTTCGAAACCTTCCCCTATCGTTCCGCAGACGAATTTCAGAACCCGGTCGAGCGAAGCAATCTCGCCGCGAGCCACCCTGGACAGAAGCTCGCCCAGGCGAGCCGCGGCCAGCTCGGCCCGCACCGGCCCGCCGAGCAGCGGCGATTCCAAGGCGGTCTTGGCCAGTCCCTCGTCGCCGCGCGCGAGCAACGCGGCCACCGCCACCAGCAAGCCCACGTCGTCGCGATCGATCTTGGGGACCGGGCCGGCTTGCACCAGATCCACGCCGACATCGACCAGACTGACGAGATCGCCACGCGACCAGTAGTAGCAAACCAGGCGAGCGAGGTTCGGCGCGAAGCTCGGGTCGAGATCGGAGGCTCGAAGATAGGCCTCGGTCGCGCTCTCGCTGTCGCCGAGCGAGGCGCGCAAGAGCTCTCCTTTCCGGTAGAGCGCCTCGGCCTTCTTCGCCGGATCGGTGAACACGCGCGACAGCCGTTCGCACGTCGCCACTGCCTGGCGAAACAGCCCGACCTTTTCATAGGTTGCGGTCAGGAGATCGAGGGTCGCGGCACGGTCCGGGTCGCTGGCCAGCGCCAGCTCGAGATTCTGGCGGGCAGCCTGCAGATCGCCGAGGCCGAGATACACCTGGCCCAGGTGCTGGCGAGCCTGGGTCAACCGGCCGACCGCATCCTTGGGCAGAAGCCGCACGACTTCCCGCAAGTGCAGCGCAGCCTCGGCCCAATCGCCACGCGCAAGCGCGAATCCAGCCAGCGCCTCGCGTGCGCCATCATCCTGCGAATCGAGCGCCACCACTTGGCGGTAGGCGGCCTCGGCCTCGGCATGATCGCCGAACATCTCGGCCAACTCGGCCCGCCTCGATGCCAAAAGCTTCGGGGAAACCGGCGGCACACCGGAAACCTGCGCCAGCCGGGTGTACGCCTTGCGCGCACGCTCCCACTCTTGCGCTCGGTACGCCAGGTCTGCTGTCAGCGCCAGCGCACCGGGCAAATCGGGATTGATCGACAGCGCCTCGTCCAGTTCGTCCTCGGCCTGCACAATCTCACTACGCGCGACCAAGAGGCGCGCGTGCACCACCAGCTGTTCCGCACGCGCCTTCGGCGAGGAATCCAGCTCGCTAGCCTTTGCCAGCAACTCTTCCGCAGACCGAATGTCGCCTATGCGTTCCGCGACCTCGGACAAGGCAATCTGCAGACGCGCGCGGTACGCATCGGGCAACGCCGGAACCCTCGCCAGCAAATCCTGCCAAGCACGGTTGCGCGCGGCCACATCGTCCAGCCGGCCATAGGCATCGAACAGCGCCTTGGCCAAGAGCAGGCTGTCGGGCAGCTCGGCCTGGAGCTTCTCCAAAACCTCGATGGAGAGATCCTTGGCGGTCGCCGGGCGTGCAGCCAAATCGGCCAGGCGTTTGGTCAGCGTTGGGCGTTCGGAGTCGTTCGCGCGCGCACGCAAATGCTGCAGGCAAAGCACCGCATCGATCGTCTCTCCCGCCCTTTCTGCCAAATCGGCGCGCAAATTCAGAGCCTCATCACCCAAGCCCTCGACGGCAAAGCCCTGCAGCATGGCCAGCGCCGGCCGCAATCCCTCCGGCTTGGCCAAGCAGGAGCGCGTGCGCGACAACAAGAAGGCAGACGTCTCTTCGGCGGGTGTGAGCGCGAGACGCGGGGCGAATACTTTGGCAGCCTCGTCGAACGCGCCGCGATCAAGCAGCAGCCCGTGCAGCGCATCGAGCAGCCTGGCCGCCGGCGGCGCGACCTCGGAAAGGCGCCGCAGGATGGCCTCGGCCCGCGCCTTGCCGGCCGAATCGCGGGCGAGCAGCTCCGCCAAGTCAAGCCCCACCGCAACGCCGTCGACCGGCCCTTTGCCGGACAGGCCCTCGCCTTCCACCAGAGCCCACAACTTGTCGAGCCAGCCGCACAGGTCCTGGCTGCGCGCCTGGCGTTTGCAAATGGACGCCAGCCGATCCAGCCACTCGACGTCGGTCGGGGCGGCTTCGTGCAGACTGCGGTAGAGGGTCTCGGCCGTGGCAAGGTCACCCCGCCGTTCGGCGGCCGCCGCCAAGGAGCGCCGCACGTTGAGGCGCGACTTGTCGTCGGTCAGCGCGGCCTCCCGCTCGGCCAACACGGACGACAGCCTCTCGTCTTCGCCGAATGCACGCAATGCTTGCATCAGCACGTCGAGCCGCGCCCCCTGCGGCTCGAAGGCCAGGCCGTGCGTGAGGCACTGCTTGGCCTCGTCGCGCTTGCCCTCTGCCAACAGGACCTCGGCAATCCGCAATTGCGCCTCGGCCACCTGAGATGTGCCCAGGGTCGGGGCCGTCATCGAGCTTCGATACCCCGCGGCTGCAGTCGCCCGATCGCCCGCGTCCCAGGCCTGGCGGGCCTGGAAGAAGGTGGCCTCTTCATCACGCGGCTCGAGCTCGAGCAAGACCGCACACGCGTCCTTCACATCGTCCGCGCGTTCCTCACGGTCCGCCAGCAGACGAATCAGCAAACGCAAGATGGCTTTGCCTTGATCCGGCCGACTCTCGCGCAGACGGCGGCGCAGGATGTCCGCCACCGCAATCGGGTCGCCGGTGCGCTGGGCAAGCTGCTCGAGCGCCGAGAGCACCGCCGGGTCGCCGGGTGACAAGGACAATGCCGTTTCCAAGTAGGAAGCGGCATTCGCCGGCGCTTGCGAGTCGCGCATGGCGATCCTCGCTGCGTCGAGAAGATGCCTGACCTTCTCCGCCGCGCTTTCGGGAACCCGCGCATCGCTCGCCCACCCAGCCAATGCTTGCGCTTCTTGGGCGGCATCGCCCCGCCTCTGCATCAGCTCGGCAAGCGCGCGCCAAGCCGCCGCCGCGATGGGCCCCGTGGCCTCACCCTCGATGCACGTCGCAAACCACCGAGACGCGGCTTCATCGTCGCCAAGCGACAGTCGGACGAGCCCCATCTGATAGGCCGCCTCGGCGCGCGAGAGCGAGGTTCCCGGCCACTCGCCGCGGCCGAGCAATGCTTCGAGCGAATCCGCCGCCTGCGCCACGAGTCCCGTGTCTTGTGCCAAGCCGCCCTGGTGGACCAACTCCAGAACTTGCGCCACCTCGTCACGCACGTCGGGCACGTTGGGCCGCGATTCTTCGCCCACGGCCCTGAGAATGTCGTCCCAACACTCGGCAACCGCGAGCTTCATGATGCGCGCCCGCGCAACCGGACGCAGCGACAGACGGTACACCAAGGCACGTTCAAGCGTCGCGAGGGCGCGCTCGGTCTGCCCACCGCGGGCGTACTGGCGTGCGGCCGCGAGCAAGGCACAGCTTTCGTCCTCGCTGCGTCCCTGAACCGCGGAAAGCTCCGCCAGTCGCTCATAGAAGCTCGCCGCCTCGCCCGGCTGGTCGCGCTCGGCAGCGAGCACGGCCAGAACCAGCACGGCAGGAGAGAAATTCGGCCAGCGGGCAAGCGCTGCCTGCGCGACCTCGCCCGCCTCCGGCAAGGTGTCTTGCGCGGCCACCAGAATTTGCAGCAGCCGGCGCGTGCCCTCCTTGTCGTCTGCGTCGAGCGGCGCCAGCGCGCGCAGCTGGCCGAGCGCCGAGGCGATATCGCCGCGAGCCAGCGCATCTTCCACCGACGGCGCGCGCGCGGCAAAATCCCGCATGGCGAGGACCGCGGGGATCGCGTCTTCCCCAAGCAGCGGATCCGCAGGAACCGCAGGATCGGTGTGCGAAAACACCAGCGGAATGTGCGTCGCACGGGCAGCGCCGCCGGCAACCCGAATTTGCACTTGCGACCGTTCGGGCAATCGCCAGCCGTGCATGGGCAGAATGGCAAACATCGCGAGATCGCAGACGTCGATCCGCATCTCGGAGGCGCTGCGAACGTGGATCAGCGCAGGAAGCGCAAGATCTCCGACATGGAAACCCTGGGAGGGTTTCCAATCCCGAGGCCCCTGCCACCCACCC
The DNA here is from genome assembly GCA_003159055.1 of Myxococcales bacterium. Next base: position 3,829 of record PMLH01000353.1, on the reverse strand, counting down.
ACCGCCGCGCTCGCGGCGCTCGGCCGCGCGCGCTCTGGCTCCTGCGGGCCAAGCCCGCCTTCGCCAACGCGACTTGCACTCTCCCGGTTGGCTGGCGATTCCGCCCCAAGCGCGGAAAACAGCGCGGTCACGACCAGCGGGGCAGGAATCGGCAAAAAGCCGTATGCACGCACGCCGTAGACACAGAGACTCGCACTCCGTGGAAGCGACGGCGAAATCGCGGCAAGCGCGGTGACCTCGACTTCGCGTCCACCCAGCGCCACACGGGCACATAGGGTCAGCCGCGTTCCCTCGACAGAGAGATGCGGGTCGAAGATGCCGAAATCCCCGAGGGGCGCACGCGCCAGAAATCCCGTGATTTCTCCGGCGCCCACGAACAGCGAGAGCTCGCGCAGGCGCAGGCGCCGGTTCTTGAACCGGCCCACCCCGCCGGATAGGTCGAACGGGAAGCGCAGGTCGGGAATTTCCAGCTCAAGGGAATCGACACGCCCCAAGCCCTCGAAGTCGCGGCCGGCAAGGCTCAGCAAACCGCGCCCTTGCACGAAAGTCAGACGAAAGGCGCCTTCGCCCTCAGCCATAGGACTGCCCCGATTGTTCGTAGAACCCTCGCATGCGGCGCCCCGCAAAGTATGCCAGGAGTACCAGGCTCAGCACCATGCCCATCCCACACAGGGCCACAGGGCCGTCGATCAGGAACAAGCGGGCCTGTTCGGCGACCACTTCTGCGGTGGGCGCAGGCCGCCCGAAGCGGATCGCATCCTCGGCAAGCGCCTCGACCAGCCTGGGCAACACCCAAGGCAGGGCCTTCCCCACCCAAAGCACGAGAAAGACAGCATTCCCCGCCGATGCCCCGAGGCCCATCCATCCGGCCAGCAGGCAGGCCCGTCGGCCGCGCAGATCCCTCGAGACAACCGCCGCCACCGCGAATAGATACGCCAAGCCAAGCAGCAGCCGCGCTGTGGCCTGCGCCGTCATCACGCCAGGCCGGTGGCGAAAGAGCTCGTTGTCCAGCACCACCTGGGACCGCAGAAGCGCTTCCTGTTGCGCATCGCGACCACCGTCCAGGTTGAGTATCTCCGGTTTGCCAGTCGTCAAGCGGTAAAGGTCGTCGACGCTGCCGAGGAACATGCGCGCTCCCAGCAGGAACATCAGGATGGTGAAGAAGGTCATCCAGCGGGGCCGACGCTGCCGGCCCGGCTGGAAAGACCGACGGTCCGGCTGATTCCGTTCGTCACGGCCGCCGGTCATGGGAACTAGAGCACCGAACGGTTTGAAAGACCGGCAATCTCGCGC
>PMLH01000353.1:0-2529 GCA_003159055.1 Myxococcales bacterium | reverse complement strand
GTCCGGCTGCGCCGGACGACCTCTCCCGCTTCGCGGGCGAGGTGAAATGGCCGCTTTGCGGCCACTCTAGAACCGAGTGCTCTTCGCAGATCATTAGATACTCTCAGGTTCCAAACCGTTCGGCGCTCTAGAAGGTCGGCGGCGAACAGGGCTCGTACTGCACTGCCCCTTCCGGACCTCCCTCATAGCGAAGCAGGTCGGTGTTCACCTCGATGCGCTTGGCATCGCGTGATTCCCGACAACGCTCAAGTGCCCATTCCATGACCACCATGCCGCCCTTACGCTTGGCGGCGTCTTCGACGAGCCCAGTCTTGTTCTTTTCAAACTCGGCCGTGTCCGCCTCTTTGCGCTCCTTCAGCTTGACGACGACAAAGCTGCCCAGCTCTTCGATGGGACCGGCCAGCGGGGCATCCTTGGTGAGCTTGAAAATCGCGTCCGCCAACACCGGGGCTTTTCCGATGGCAGCGACCGTGGCGCCGTGGCGCGAGAACAGGCCGGTCTCCTGGGCCTCGACAGTCGTCGCCTTGCTCGGGGCACCTTCGCTCTCTTCCGAGGCCGGATAGAGGTCCTTCAGGCTCTTCTCGGAGGCTGCCCGGATCTTGGCCAGGGCCGCGTCGGCCTCGGCCTTCGCTTTCGCCCTGCTCTTGTCCTCGCGCAGCTTGGCCTCGGCCAGCTCCAGCTTGGCAGCGTCGAAAGCGATGGTCCCTTCGCGGGTTCCTTCCGAGACCGCCAGCGCGTAACCGCTGGCCGTCTTCACGGGGCCCACAACTTCGCCATCCTTGGCAGCGGCGATCTTGGCATCCACCGCCGGATCCAGGCTGGTGCCTCCCACGCGCTGCCAGCCGAGGTCGCCACCGCGCGGCTTCGTGCGTGTGTCGTCGGAGGCGGCCTTGGCAACCTTGGCAAACGGTTCGCCCTTGGCGATACGCGCGGCCAGGCCATCGGCCTTCTTCTTGGCGTTGGCGTCGTCGGTCTCGGTCGGTTGCGCATCCATCTTCACCAGGATCTGGCGCAGGTGGCGCTGCTTCGGCTGATTGTCGTAGAACGCGGCCTTGCGCTCGTCGTAGAGCTTCTTGATGGCCTCTTCGTTGGCCGCGGCGTACTTCGCGATCTCCTCCGGCTTCAGCTCAATCTCGGTGTCGTAACGATGCACCGGGAAGCGCAGGTACTCGACGTTGACCTGGTTCGCTTGCCGAATCCATTCATCCTTGACCTCGACGGGCGAGACCGCCACGCCGGCACGCAGGGAATCACGCATCTTGGCGGCCAGCAGCTCGCGGCGCTGCTCTTCGATGAACGCCCGAGGCGTCATGCCCATCTGGTACTGGACGAACTTTCGGAAGTGCTCGTAAGAGAACTTGCCGCCTTCGTCGAAGATGGTGGCCCTTTGCTCGCGGCCAAGTCCCATGATCTTCGATTCGGCGAGAAAGTCCTCGACCTCTTCGTCGCTCACGCGGAAACCGGCACGTTCGGCCTCGCCCGCGAGGATTTCGCGGTCGATCAGCATGTCCATCACGCTTTCGTGCACCCGCATCATCTTCGCCCGCTGCGGGGGAAGGTTCTGCACGCCCACCATCATCAGCCCGTACATATAGTCCTGCCGGGTGAGGGTGCGGCCGTTGACCTTGGCGCCTTCGATGGTGGCTTGCTGCGGGCCCTTTCCGCGGTTGCAACCACCCGGCGACTGAGGCCCGAAGTTGATGATGAAGACTGCGATGACGATGCCAAACAGCACGTAAATGAGCAGCGACCGTGACTGTTGACGCATTTGCTCGAGCATGGACGAAGTTCCTCGGTTGTCGTTTTCCTACAGGGTCTGCTTACAAAAGGTGCGGCAATCTATCACGGACTTGCGGGGAAGGGAGCGGGAATGCAGAGATGGCAAGGAGGCGCCCGAAAACGGCGCTCACTGCCAACGTTCCTTGCGCCCCTCTCAACATCGCACGTGGCGGTTCCATGAAGTGTGTGATAATAGGGGCACTCCTGGGGCCAAACGCGTACGGCACGCTTTTGCCCTGTGCAAAACATGCTACTCGACTGGGTCTACGGGCTGTTTTCTAATGACCTCGCCATCGATCTCGGTACGGCGACGACGCTGACGTTTGTGCGGGGCAAGGGCATCGTCTCGAACGAGCCCTCGGTGGTGGCGGTTCAGCGCTCGGGCAACGGAACCAAGAAGGTTCTTGCCGTCGGCAAACAGGCCAAAGAGATGCTGGGTCGCACCCCCGGCAACATCGCGGCCGTGCGACCGATGAAGGACGGGGTCATCGCAGATTTCGAAGTCACCGAGGCGATGCTCCGGTACTTCATCACCCGCGTACACAACCGGCAGACCTTGGTCAAACCGCGCATCATCATTGGGGTCCCGTCGGGGATCACCGAGGTCGAAAAGCGAGCGGTCCGCGATTCCGCGCTGGCCGCCGGCGCGCGCGAGGTCTACCTGGTCGAAGAGCCCATGGCAGCCGCCATCGGCGCCGGCCTGCCGGTGACCGAACCGTCGGGCAACATGATCGTCGACATCGGCGGCGG
>PMLH01000614.1 GCA_003159055.1 Myxococcales bacterium | reverse complement strand
CATGGCGACGCTCAGGTTCTTGGAGGAGCAAGCTCCGCACATCGCGGCCTTCATTGTCGGCCAGTTCGAGCTTACCCACGGCTCGCGCGTGGCACGGAAGCCGGCGCGCTTCGGTCTGCGCGAGCTCTGGAGCGTGCAAGGCGATGCGCTGGGCACGGCGTTGTTTTTCGCCGAACGAAGACCAAGCAAGCGCGACCGCGAGCGCGTTCGGCTGGAGCAAGCGCTGGATCGACTCGCCTCGGGCTGGCTCTTGCGCAGCTATCCTTGGGCGGGCTCCCTGTCCACCGCCCACACGATCTTCTACTACGACCACTTCGGCAGCGGCGTCTTCCGGGATCTGTCGGGTCAAGCGCGCGGCCAGCTTCTGGGCACGACGCCAGCGAAACAGACCACGCGTTTGGACCTAGCCGGGCTTGCACTTGCCGAAGAGAACGAAGCCAAGATCTGGCACGAACTGACCCACGTGCGCCGCCAAGTCTCGCGCCAGTCCTACGATGGGCTTGCCGCTCAACTGCCGCGCGTACGCTACTTCCGTCGCGCGTGAAGCACACGCGGGGGATCGTACCAGGGGTCGCGACGCGCAGGCTCGCGTCCCAGAATCTCCCGACCATGGTGCACGGCGGTCACGTCGTATGCATCACCCAATGCCGCCTGCACCGTGGCCTCGAAGTCCTCGTACCCGCGATGGGCCTTGTCGTTGCACAATAGTACCGCGTGCGCGGGTTCCAATACGGCGACGGATTCCAGGAGCTCAGGCCAGAACTTGCGCAGGACACGATCGTCGCCCCTCCCGACTCCGAAGGCCGGAGGATCCGCGACCACCACGTCGAAATGCTCGGCTGCTCCACGTTGAGCTCGGCGACGACACCGTCGCAAAAAAGCCTGTGCGGTATCAGGGACCACCCGGAAATCGGTGCCGTTCAGCGCGGCGTTGCGCCGTCCCCAGCTAAGATAGCGCCGCTCGGGATCCACGTTGACCACGTCGCGCGCGCTGCCGGCCCGCGCCGCGACTGCAAAACCGCAGGCGTAGGAGAAGAGATTGAGCACCAATCCCCCGCCAGCGAGAGCGCGCACCAGGCTGCGCGCCGCCCGCCCATCGAGAAAGAGCCCGAAGTCGTGCCTGGGATCGGTGCGTATTTCGAAGCGGAGCCCGTCTTCGACGGCGATGATCTGCTCGGGCGCCGGAATTCCTCCCCAGCGCAGTCGTAGCGACTGTTCTCCCTCCTTGCCCCGCCAGCGCAGGAGGATCGAACGTTCGGGGAATGCCGCCTCAAGAGCGTCCATCAATGCCTCGTCCTGCCCACCTGGATTGTAGTCAGAGCACACGACCAGCTGTCCGAAGCGATCGACGATCAGTCCAGGTGCATCGTCCGCTGCGCCGGCAACCACCCGAACACAGGCGTCCTCCGGCTGCAACAGACCGCCCCGGTACGCCATCGCGTCCGACAGAATCTGCGCAATGTGTTTCGGGCCCGGCGACAAGAGCCGCACCTTCGTTGACCAGGCCCCGCGGCGTGACTCCTCGGTATCGCTAGCGGAAGAACGCGACCATGGTGTTGTAGAGGTCCACGTCTGTGACGGTGTCCGACCACATGTAGAACGCCGCTGCTCCGAGTCCATTGTCCGATACGGAGAGGCTTGGATAGTAGGTAGCGATGCCCGTCCTCTGCATCAGTTGAACCGGAGGTAGCCACGCGCCACCGCGATAGGCACTCGCGTACAATCCAAAGGTCGTGCCGGGTTTTTGGGGCTTTCCATCGATTTCCTTGCGCCAGACTGCCAGGACGGTCCCCGACCCGTCGATGGCAAGCTGCGGGGTCGCCGACTCATCGATGGTGCCACTGCCACCGGCCGTGCTGTCGGTTTCGAGCGGCGTGAGGTCGCCCCAGGCGCCGTCGACCTTCCCACGCATGGTCACGGTGTTGTAGTAGCCCGTGGTGATGGGTTGATGCCACGCCAGGGTCATGATGTCGCTCTCGTCGATGACCGCGACCAATTCACTGGCGGAAGCGACGGTCGCAATGGTGGTCGGCGTGGTGGCCCACCCGCTGCTGGCGGTGTAGGTATTGGACCTGAGAGTCTCCCCGGAACCGGTGCCTTCCGACCAGACCGCGACGACCGTACCCTTCTTGTTCATGACGAGAGCACTCTCGTAGATGCTGTTGGTCGTGTTGTTATCGAGAATCACCGGCGCGCTGGCGCCTGTCTTTCCGGTCAACATCGAGATCGCCATGCCTTCGTAGGAGGTCTTCTTGAACAGCACGAAGCCATCGCCGGAGGCGGTCACGAGCAGTCGGATGCTGTAGTCGTGGGAATCCTGCGGGTCGTAGATGGGCGTGGCGTTGTCGGTCCAGGTCAATCCGTCAAAGTAGGCGTGGAAGAGTGGGTCCACGTTGGTCGTGGTCCGCTTCGAGTAGACGACGCGAGCCGTGCCGCTGCGGGCTACCGCCAACTGGAAATCCCAGACCTGGCCGGTCGTGATCTGATACGGCGGACTCCAGGACACGCCATCGGCGCTGCTGCTGGCCCATAGGCCGTAGATCGTGGGGTCGGAACCGGAATACACGGATGCTTGCACCCACGTAGCGATGACGTTGCCCTTGCCGTCCACCCCCAGGTGCACAGTATCGATGACCCCGCGGGAGTCGAGCGTCTTGGAGGCTTCCCAGGTTTCGGTGGTCCGGTTCCACCGCTTCACCTTGGTGCCGGTGGACTCGACCCAGGCCACGTACACGTGTTCGTTGATGGGGTCAACAGCCACCTCGGGGTAGAACGACTTGTTGATTTGATCCTTCTCGATGTTCTCGGCTGCGTGCCAGACCGGCAGCGTGGGGGTCGTGTCTACCGGAGTTGCGTCGGGCAACGCGTCCGGAATGGTCGGAGAAAGGTCGATGGCCGCATCGGAGGCCGTGTCGAGGGATGGCGGGGCGTCAGGTCCCGCCACGTCGGCAAGCTCAGAGGCGTCGAGCATGACCACGATGGGCTTGTCAGCGCCGGTCTCGGGCTGGGTCCCTCCGTCGGGGAAAGTCTGCACATCCAACCCGGGCGGGGTCGCATCGAGCGTGGCATCGGCGGTGGCATCGAGCGCGGCGGGTTCTGTATCGAGGGGCACGCCTGCGTCGGCAAGGACGGTGGACCACACCTCGGTGGTGGTGACCCGGCCGGGCGTGACCGAGACCTGAACGGCTGGGCTGATCGCCAGCACAGTTCCGTCCGTGCCGTAGATGGTCACGACGACCAGCACGAGACCGCTGGTTCCCGAGGGCAGGTACACGCCCAGGCTGCCACTGGCGGCTTGGGCCGGCGTGAAGGACTTGGTGACCGGTGTGCCCTCCTTCGTGGTGACCTTGACATCGACACGACCAACGTTGCCAGCCGCGGCTGGCGTGGCCGTGGGATTCTGCACGACCAGGAGTGGACGGTTGTCCGACTCCGAGCAAGCGGACAGCGCGGCCATGCCGGCAACGGCTATCAGGGCCAGTAGGAACTGGCCAAGTGGTGCGAATCGGCGACTTTGCATCTTCGTTTCTCCTTGGATAGGCCAGTCGGCAGGCTAGTAGCAGGTGGTCCCTGCTGGGCAGGCAACCGAGGTCTTCGAATTGAACGCGCCGGTTGCGGCCAGCGTTCCCACGACGCCGACCACGACAACGCCCGCCACGACGCCCCAGAACCAACCACGGGCGTAGACTGGCGTGGGCTGGGCGGGCTGCGGTGTCGGTTGGGGCTGAGTTATGGTCACCTGGGCCGGCGGGGGCGGCGGAGGCGGGGGCGGCAAGGGCAGCGGCTTCGACTTTTCTGCCTCGGCTGGGGCAGCCTTCTGTTTCGCGTCTTCCATTTCCTTGATGTAGCCCTGGACCTCGGCGCGTTCGTCGGGGGTCAAGCCTTTGGCCTTGCGCAGGTACTCGTGGAAGCTGGCCAGNNGCAGCGCCCGATGTTGCGCAGATAGGTCGGGTGCAGCTTCTCGGCGAAGAGCTTGGTGTAGATATCGAGGGCATCCTTGTAGTTGCCCGCGCCGTAGGCCTCGCGGGCCTGCATCTCGCGGGGATCCTGCTTCTCCTTCTTTTCTTTCTTGTCCTTGCCCGCAGCGAACGCAGCGAACGAGGGCAGCGGCGTCGCTCCCCCTGTCCAGGATAGGAAGAAGGCGATGACCAGCACCGATATGCAACGTAAAGAAGTACGTGGGACCATGGCGCCGTAGTAGACCAGTTTGTGGCGCAATAGTCCATCCGTTGGATGGCATTCGGTCCGAGAACTTGGTGCAGCGATTCACGCCGCGGCTCACGCCGCCTCGCGGAAGCAGGAATTCAGCGTTCCGCCGCAGCGCGAGCGACAAACCGCCTGGCTATCGGGCCTCCGTCGTCCGCCACGAGCGGACTAGTAGGCTATGCCCGGGAAGGATGAATAGGCAATGTCGAAGTCTTCAAACGCGTCGACGAACTGCACCGTGAAGTCGCCGAACGCGGTGACGGTGTGCCATTGTCCGCAGCTTGAAGGGAAGTAGGTCTCCTCGACGTTCAGGTCGGGGAAGTCAGAAATCCTGACCTTGAAGTCTGGAAAGCTGGTGACGATCTCCACGTCGCCCCAGAGCTGCTTCCCGTTGAACGTGCAGTCGCAGTTAATGCGCCCACACTTCGCCACGGCGTCTAGAGTTGAGCTGTCCGCAGCCGCATCCATCGTCACTACCGGCGCATCGGGGCCCGGCGCAGGCGCGTCAGGGGCCGCCGCATCGACCTTGGCGTCGGGCGCGCTTGCTTCCAATGAAGGAGCATCCGGCACTGGCGTCGCCTCGGGGCCGCTCGCGTCCCTTGTGTCGACCCCGGCATCAACGCGAAGGTTGGGAGCGCTGTCCGGTCCCAGACTGGGGGCATCGTTCTTCACGATCGCCGCATCCGCGACGACCGTGGCAACGTCCGGCCCCACCTCAATCGCTACCGTAGCCGAATCACCGCCAACGGATTGATCTGTCGTGACGTCGACCGGCGCGGCTGCCTCCGGTCCCCACGCTTCAATTCCTGGCAAATCCGGCGCCGAGGCATCGGGGATCACCGTTTTCGAATCGAGGCCGCCCGAGGTGTCGTGGCCGCCTCCGTCATTGGTTGCGTCGATTCCGCCATCTGACGGATTGGAGTCACCGCCTCCGCAAGACATCAGCCCTGCCGCGCAGGTCACGAGGCAAGGAACCACGAGAGCAAGTTCGATTCTCACGGCGCCATTATGACGATCCGCCATTCTGATGCAAGTGCCTCGGCGAGAGTCGGAGACCGCGGTTCTGGCGGGCTTTGACGCGGCTGCGACCAATGGGGAGTCTTCTGGGATGTGTTGCGGGGGCCCCAGCCCAAGAGGCAGCCGGAGCCCCACACCAATTCAATCTGCTGCTTGGCTGCTACCAGAGCGCGAACGAGGCGTACGACTGGTTGCCGCTCGTGACCTGGACGCAGTAGCCGCCGTTTCTTGCCGCAGGGACCGACGACCAGTTCATGTTGTTGCAGGTTTCCGTCGTCCCGTTCACCTGCAGGGTGCGCGGGCTGACGAAGTTCGAGCAATTACCGCCGTGGACGACCGAGGTGGTCTGATAGCAGTGCGCACCGGTGAGGAGGTTCCCCGACTGGTAGCTGCCGTTGATGGTGAAGATGGTCGGGGATGTGCAAAGGCCTGCGCACGCTCCGGTTGCAACAGGGTTCACGATGACAGTGGTGTTGGCGCTCGCCGTGAGAGCACTGTCGCTCGCAGTGAGTTTGAGGACGTAGGTGCCGGCCGTCGAGAAGGTCGCAGTGGTCACCTTCGCGGCGGGGTTGGCAAAAGTCACCGTGCCAGGGCCGCTGACCTTAGACCACGTGACGGTCACGGCTCCGGGTGGGTTGGGCAGGCCATCGTCGGTGACCGTTCCGTTCAGGTTGGCGGCCGCCGGCAAGGTGATGGTCTGA
>PMLH01000350.1 GCA_003159055.1 Myxococcales bacterium | reverse complement strand
GGCACCGGCGGCACCATCACCGGGGTTTCCCGCTACATCAAGAACCAGAAGGGCAAGGCCATCGTCAGTGTCGCAGTCGAGCCAACCGAAAGCCCGGTGATCACCCAATACCTGGCCAAGCAGGAGATCAAGCCCGGCCCACACAAGATTCAGGGAATCGGCGCCGGGTTCGTTCCCAAGACGTTGGACGTCTCCATCGTGGACCGGGTCGAACAAGTCAATTCCGTCGATTCCATCGCATTCGCCCGTCGCCTTGCTGCCGAGGAAGGCATTCTCTCGGGCGTAAGCAGCGGCGCCGCAGCGTTGGTTGCGTCGCGCCTCGCCGCCCTCCCCGAGTTCTTAGGGAAGACCTTCGTGGTCGTGCTGCCGGACTCGGGCGAGCGCTACCTGAGTGGCCCGCTCTTCGAAGGCACGCTGAGCGGGGTCGCCGAGGCGAAGGCCGGGGACACCATCTAGCGCCACCTGATTCAGGCGTTTTGGTCGAAACGGGGCCCATCGGGCTCCGTTTCCGTTTTCCGACGGACGCGAAGAGCTAAGAAGCGCTTGTAGACAAGCGGAGTGTCTCCTATACTGGACATAGGAGATGTTCAACATGAGGCCCATCGCTGGTCCCGTTCTCGCACGCAGCTTCGGCGTGGGTCCGCAGTTCTGGGAGCGCTGCTACTGCCGACCACAGCCTGCAATGTCGACACCTCAGCAGGCGAGCCGGTCCAGGGTTCCGAGCGGGGCGACAGATGATCTGGTCGGTGTCTGGGCGAGCGGAAGACACGATGCCTGGGCCGTTTGCGCCGCGGGTGCCAGCGTGCACTGGAATGGGAGGGGTTCCTCCTGCGCCGACGTCAAACATTCCTACCGCAACCCCGAAAATGTCGAGGCGGTCATGTTGCTAGTCATGAGCTACGCAGAAAGTCTGGGCTGAGCCGATGTCGCTGCCGGTGGCCGCCAACCTGTCAAATGGCGAACCTGCCGACCCCACACGGGTGGAGGTCACCGTCGGAAATACGCCACTGGTTTGCCTGCAGCGCATACCCGTGGGCGAGACCCAAGCCGAGATCTACGCCAAGTGCGAATGGCTGAATCCCGCGGGCTCCGTGAAGGACCGGCCGGCGTTCTGGATGATCCGGGACGCCGAACGGCGCGGCCTACTCGACGGAACGCGCAGTCTTTTGGATTCGACCAGCGGCAATACCGGTATTGCCCTTGCCCAAATCGGCGCGAGTCGGGGTCACCGCGTGACCTTGTGCATGCCGGCGCATGCCAATGCGGCCAGGCAACGCCTGCTGCGGCTGCTTGGGGCGAAGCTGGTCCTGACCGACCCACTCGAAGGCGATGACGGCGCCCGCGCGTTCGCCAAGGGCTTGGTGGCTGAGCATCCCGCCGACTACGTATACCTGGACCAGTACAGCAACCCGATGAATTGGCAAGCGCATTACCACGGCACTGCCTTGGAAATCTGGCAGCAGTCCCACAAACTAGTTACCCATTTCGTGGCGTGCATGGGCACAAGCGGCACATTCACGGGCACGAGTCGCCGGTTGTCGGAGTTGAATCCGCATGTGCAGCGCATCGCCGCGCAACCCGATGTCGCCTATCACGGTATTGAAGGTACCAAGCACTACGCCACGTCCGACGTGCCCGCCATCTTCGATCCGTCGCTCGTTGATCGTCAGGTCGAGGTGTCGACCGAGGAAGCGCAGCAGATGGCCCGGCGGCTGGCGCGTGAAGAGGGTCTGCCAGCAGGTACCAGCGGCGGAGCTGCGATCGCACCTGCCTTGAAAGTAGCGAAGGATCTAGCGACGGGCGTTGTGGTGGCGATTCTTCCCGACAACGTGATGAAGTCGCTGGCCGACCCGCAGTGGGGGGAGGAGCCATCGTGAGCGCCCACGCGAGCGTGCACATCCCCGCCCACGTCCAGACCGAAATCCACCAGGCATGCGAGGCGGCCTACCCGCTCGAAGCCTGCGGGGTCCTCTTTGGGCACGGCGACGGAGAGACGATTGCCTGGACGGTGACCGGCATCCGCGCCGCCCCCAATCAGCACGGCGACGATCAGCGACGGCGCTACCAGGTTCCTCCCGAATTCCAAATGCTCGCGGAACGCGAGGCCGAGCAACGCGGCGAGGACGTCATCGGCTACTACCACAGTCACCCGGACCATCCCGCCCAGCCATCCGAGTACGACCGCGTCCACGCTTGGTTTGGCTATGTATACGCAATTTGCGCGGTCATACAGGGCCGTTCGACCGATCTCAACGCGTTCACCTTGAAAGGCGAGGGTGGCGCGTTTGCCACCGTCGATGTCGAGCAGACCGCAGATTCAATCAAGTCCGCATTGGAGGTCCGATAATGCCCGTCACGATTCTTATCCCTACCCCGCTTCGCCGCTACGTGGGTGGCGCCAAGAACGTCACCGCAGCGGCCGACACCGTGGAAGCCGCGCTGGCGGCGCTGGCCGACAAGAGCCCCGACCTGCGCCGACAGCTGTTCGACGACAGTGGTCGCATTCGAAGCTTCGTCAACGTCTTCTTGGGCGACCAGAACATCCGCAACTTAGGCACGGCGGGACAGCCCATCCCGGTCCGCGATGGCGACGTGCTGACCTTGGTGCCAGCGATTGCGGGCGGCGCCCCCGACGCCGACAAGCTCTCGCGCAGCGAGATCTTACGTTACAGCCGTCACCTCATCATGCCCGAGGTGACCTTGGAGGGGCAGAAGAAGTTGAAGAAGGCACGCGTGCTCTGCATCGGCGCGGGCGGTCTGGGTTCGCCCCTGTCGCTCTACCTGGCTGCTGCTGGCGTGGGCACACTCGGCATTGTCGACTTCGACATCGTGGACCTCACCAACATCCAGCGCCAGGTGCTCTACTCCACCTCGGACGTGGGCAGGCCCAAGTTGGACGCCGCCCGCGAACGGCTCCAGCAACTCAATCCCGAAGTCGAAATCGTTTCACACTCGGTTCACCTCTCGAGCTGGAACGTGCTCGACCTGTTTCGCCAGTACGACATCATTGCCGATGGAACCGACAATTTCCCGACCCGCTACTTGATCAACGACGCTTGTGTCCTCACCGGCAAGCCCAACGTCTATGCCAGCATTTTTCGATTCGAGGGACAGGTCAGCGTCTTCGATGCCCAGCGGGGCCCATGCTACCGATGCCTCTTTCCCGAGCCGCCGCCACCCGGCCTGGTTCCGTCGTGCGCCGAAGGCGGTGTCCTGGGCGTTTTACCGGGCATCATTGGATCCCTGCAGGCACTTGAGGTTCTCAAGCTGATCCTCGGCTTGGGCGATCCGCTCATCGGTCGACTCGTGCTGTTCGATGCGCTTGGCTTTGAATTCCGCGAGTTGCCGGTAAGGCGAGATGGCGCATGCCTTGTGTGCGGCACGCGACCGACCATCACTGCCCCGGTCGACTACGAAGCGTTCTGTGGCATTCGCGGCGAGGAAGCGGAGCCAGATGCGACCGGCATACCGACGCTCGCAGTCGAGGAGCTCGATCGCCGGCGCAGGGCCGGGGAACCGTTCGCGCTGCTCGACGTGCGCGAGGTGCACGAGCACGCCATCGTGCAGATCCCGGGCGCCGTTCCTTTTCCGCTCAGCGAAATTCCAGCCCGCCTGCACGAGCTCGACTCGGCGCAAACCTACACGCTGTCGTGCCACCACGGAACCAGAAGTCTTCAAGCCTACCGCCAACTCAAGCAGGCCGGCTTCGACCACCTGCAGGTTCTCGCCGGTGGCGTGCATGCCTGGGCCGAAAGGATCGACACCAGCCTGCCCCGCTACTAGCCCATTTGCAGACACCACCCACCCCTCAACCACCCTTTTCACAGTCACCGGAGATCATGATGTCAGACGAGAATCAAGGCCGCAAAGTCCTGGGCGATGTCGCTGCCCGCCAACTTGCCAACACCACCAAGACCGTCGTTCAAACGCCCCTGATCACGCCCCGCTGGTTGCCACGCCTTATGTCGTGGGTGCCGGTCGAGGCCGGAACCTACCGGGTCAATCGAGCCAAACCCGGCGAGACCACCGTTGCCGCCGTTTGCGGACAGAAGACCGACCAGGAGTTGCCGTCCTCGTACGTCGACTATGTGGAGAAGCCACGCGAGTACACACTCAGCTCGATCAAGACCATCCTCGGCGTTCACTCGCGCATCACCGACCTCTACGCCAGCCCGCACGACCAGCTGAAGGAACAGCTGCGATTGACGGTGGAATCGCTGAAAGAGCGCCAAGAGCTCGAGCTGCTCAACAACAGCGACTATGGCTTGCTCAAGAACGTCGATGCGGCACAGCGAATTCCCACCCGCTTCGGCCCACCCACGCCCGACGACCTGGACGAATTGATCTCGCGCGTGTGGAAAGAGCCTGGCTTCTTCCTCGCGCATCCGCGCGCCATTGCGGCAATCGGACGCGAGGCAACCTTGCGTGGCGTGCCACCGGCCACGGTCACCCTATTCGGAAGCCCGTTCCTTACCTGGCGCGGAATTCCCATCATTCCGTCGGACAAGATCCCGCTCACCGGCAAGGCCGGCTCGCAAAAGACGACCGTCCTGCTTCTGCGCACCGGCGAGGCCAAGCAAGGCGTGGTGGGTCTCTTCCAGCCCGGACTGCAGGGCGAACAAGGACCGGGTTTATCGGTGCGGTTCATGGGCATCGATCGCACCGCGATCGCTTCCTACTTGGTTTCGCTGTACTGCTCGGCGGCTATACTCACCGAGGACGCGATCGCGTCGCTCGAAAACGTTGATGTCGACACCTACCACGAATACGTGCGCGCCCGATGAGCACCCTCGACCAACGCCCGGCAGCAGGCATGGAACCCGCCGCCCCGATCGACGAGAACCTCATTGCCCGATTGGCCAATGAGCTGTTCTCGGACGCACCTTCGGGCCCGGTTCCTTCACCGGCGCATCGCCCTCCCGCGCAACTGTCCTATCCCGCGTCTGGTGCTCCAGCACGCGACTTCGCACCGTCGGTGCTCGGCATTCGTCCGGTGATTGTCCCGGCCGCGTCCCCTGGACCCGGTCAGTTCGATGTCGCCTCGATTCGCCGTGATTTCCCCATCCTTGCCGAAAGGGTTCGCGGCAAGCCGCTGGTGTGGCTGGACAATGCCGCCACCACCCAGAAACCCCGCAGTGTCATCGAGCGGCTCCGGACTTTCTACGAACACGAAAATTCCAACATCCATCGGGCCGCGCACACACTCGCCGGGCGCTCGACCGATGCCTACGAAGCGGCCCGCGAGAAGGTTCGACGCTTTCTCAACGCCTCGTCGGTAAGCGAAATCGTGTTTGTCCGTGGTGCCACCGAAGCCATCAACCTGGTGGCGAAAGCCTGGGGACGGAGCAGCGTCCGCACAGGGGACGAAATCCTGATCACCTGGCTCGAACACCATTCGAACATCGTGCCCTGGCAGCAACTAGCTGCCGAGACCGGCGCCATCCTGCGGGTGACGCCGATCGACGATCGTGGCCAGATCATCTTGGAAGAGTACGAACGACTGCTCGGGCCGCGCACGCGCATCGTCTCCATCGGCCACGTTTCGAACGCCCTCGGCACCATCACGCCCGTGCGAGAGATGGTCGCCGCTGCCCATAGGCACGGAGCACGGGTGCTTGTGGACGGTGCCCAAGCCGTGTCGCACTTGCGTGTAGACGTACAGGCGCTCGACGCCGACTTCTACGTCTTTTCCGGTCACAAGGTATTCGGCCCAACCGGCATTGGGGCGCTCTTCGGCAAGGCTGACCTGCTCGCGACGACGGCACCATGGCAAGGCGGCGGCAACATGATTGCCGACGTCACCTTCGAACGCACGGTCTACAACCCAGCACCCGCTCGATTCGAAGCGGGCACGGGCAACATCGCCGATGCGGTTGGTCTGGGCGCCGCCATCGACTACCTCGATCGTGTCGGCATCGACAATGTGACCCGACACGAAACCGAGTTGCTTGAATACGCCACAGGTGCCCTCTCGGAAATCCCTGGCTTGCGCCTCATCGGCACGGCCCGGGAAAGGGCCGGGGTGCTGTCCTTCGTGCTCGACGGCTTCCCCTCCGAAGACGTCGGTGCTGCATTGGATCGCGAAGGCATTGCCGTGCGCTCCGGACATCACTGCGCCCAACCGGCCTTGCGCCGATACGGCCTGGAAACAACGGTCCGGCCATCGCTGGCGCTCTACAACACACGCGAAGAAATCGACGCCCTGGTCGTGGCGATCCACCAACTGCGGGCGCGTGGCGCCAGCGGAACAGCTTGAAGTGACGAGTCCGTGAGAAGTCCAGGCTCCGATCGTAGGGTGCCATCATCCGGTCGGGGCCGTAGCGGCGTCTGGCAGAAACACCTTGCAAGGAAAGCCGAACGTGTCGGCGACCGCGAGACTCGTTACCTGTCCGCGATGAACGTTGATCGCACTGACAAGGTCGGGGTTCTGTCTCGCCGCTTCGGCAAGACCACGATTCGCGATTTGCAAAACATACGGCAAGGTCGCGTTGCACAAAGCATACGTACTGGTCCGCCCAACGGCGCCGGGCATGTTCGCCACGGCATAGTGGACAACACCATCGACTAGATACGTCGGTTCCGAATGCGTCGTCGGGTGCGTGGTTTCGAAGCATCCTCCCTGGTCCACGGCGACGTCGACGACCACCGCGCCGGGTTTCATGAGCTTGAGATCTTCCCGCCTGACCAGGCGAGGCGTGCGGGCTCCGCGAATCAGAACCGCGCCGATGACCAAGTCTGCCTTGCCAAGTTGCTCAAGAATTGTGTGCCTGTCGCTGAAGAGGGTCGTCACGTTGTGGGGCATAATGTCGTCCAGGTAGCGCAATCGGTCGAGATTCGAGTCGAGCACGGCGACCGAGGCGCCGAAGCCGGCCGCAATCCTCGCGGCCTGCGATCCCACGACGCCACCACCCAGCACAGTGATGTGCGCGGGCTCGACGCCCGGCACGCCACCCAGCAAGATGCCCCGGCCTTCCTGCGGCCGCTCGAGAAACTTCGCGCCCTGCTGGATACTCATCCGCCCCGCCACCTCGCTCATGGGCGTAAGCAGGCAGAGGTTTCCGCGCCGGTCTTGCAGTGTCTCGTAGGCGACGGCCGTGGCGCCGGACGCGAGCACGCCCCGGGTCAGCGACTCACTCGCAGCGAAGTGAAAGTAGGTGAAGACGAGCTG
>PMLH01000393.1:4328-4944 GCA_003159055.1 Myxococcales bacterium | reverse complement strand
GAAGATGCGCGAGGTGTCCGGACGTGGATCCAGCTTCACCATCTCGAGGTCGCTGATCAGCTTGGGGTCGTAGGCGAGAGGATCCTTCTTCTCAGCCGCGAGCCGCTGCTGGCTGAGGGCGACCGTGCTTCCGATCTGGGTCACGGTCTTCTGCATTTCGTCCAGCTCGGCCTTCACGCGCTTGNNGAAGTTGGCCGCGTTGAACATGCGCCGGCCGACTGCGGAAGCGCCAAAACCGAAGCCAACCGCACCAGCGACGAGAACCGCGATAATCAGAATCACCCGTCCTGCCAAACCGCCCCTCTGCGCAACGCTGACCGCGGGCCTTCCGTCATCGCTCGCATGCAGGTCGAAGTGCCTGCCCTCGGGTGGCCGCATGGACGCGAAGGGGTCGTCGAAAGCGGGAGCGGCCGCAGGCGGCGGAGGCGCAGCCGCAAATGAGGACACCATCGGGCTCGGAATTGGCGCCATCGGGTTGGGAACCGCGCTGGGCGGCGGAACCATCGGGATTCCGGGCATGGCAGGACCAGGCATGGGCGCCGGTGCAGCGGCAGGCATGGGCGCCGCACCAGGTGCGGGGCCACGGGCCAATCCGAGTCGGGCTTTCAGGTCAGCG
>PMLH01000393.1:0-4322 GCA_003159055.1 Myxococcales bacterium | reverse complement strand
AAGATATGAGCGAGGACAGGGCGTCCCTGTCAAGGGCCGAAGTCAAATTAAGTCGAAAAATCCTCTGCGGCCGAAGCCAGAGGAACCCAAAAACCAGGAGGGGTTTCTAGCACGTCTCGCGAGCGATGACTTCGCTTTTCACCTAGGAGCCTGTCGCGGTAACCNNCGCCCTCCTCGCGCCTCGCATCCGGCCCGGCTGCGCTCCGCCACGCTCGGTCCGGGTTACCGCGACAGGCTCCTAGCGGAATAGAACACAGCTCCGCCCGAGAGAGCAGAGGCATGCATCCTGTCGGGTTGGTTTGGCGGAAGCTATTCCGGACAACGATTCGCCAGGTAGCGGCCAATCCGCTCCTTCGAAATGGACGGCATCCGGGTGAAGCGCACGCCCACCGGACCGTCTTCGCTGCCCGCCGAAACAATCTCTCCCGATGCCGTGATGACGTCCGATGAGCCCGGCAATTGGAATTGCAGCCCGACAAATCGGCTCGCGGAGCCGGCTCCACTGATGGGCTGGATACGCATGCCGGTACGGCTGATGTCGGTCGCCCTGCTGAGGTAGGGATAACCGTTCAGGAAGCGATTCATGAGCACGTCGATCTCTCGCCGGGGATCAGAGCGACGGTCTCGGCTTGGACTCTTTCCCGTGTCAGACGATGATGTATGCATAGTCCTACATGTAGGATAAACACCGTTTCCTGTCAACTTTCCTTCCGTACGCCGTGTCTGCGTCACTTGGGGTGCACGCCAAGGTGACTTGACGTGCCGCCGACCTGATGCTGATAATTCCCGCCGCGCTTGCGTTCCCTGTGCCGTTTCGATTCGGGAGCGCATCGTTGTCCGTCCACTCTCAGCTGTCCGTCCACTCTCAATAGTGCGAGGAAACCCATGCACCGAATGAAGATCGGTCTAATTGCTGCGATTGCCTTGGCTGCACTGACCGGCGCGTTTTACGGCGGCATCACCGCATCCCTAAAGGAGGCGAACCAGCAGGCTGTCGAATCCCGGGTCTCGCGCGCACAGCGGATCTACAGCGACATCAGTCAGCTCGACGGGCTCAAGCTGGCCAACCTGGCCGCCACGCGAGCGCATCAGAAGCTGGCAGTCGCCCCCAAGCCCGACCTTCCGAGCGCGCGGGCGGTCTTCGACAGGTCTGAAACACGCGCGCGGCAGGAGGCTGCGTACGAGGTCTGCGAAGCCCTCAATCAGCAGCTCAAGGAGGAAACTCACAAGAAGGCGGACATCGTCGCCATCCTTGATGCTAGCGGAAAGATCGTCGGGCGTGACCTGAATGCCAACGCCGACGTTGGACTCGACCTCCGCACCCAGTATCCAACCGTGGGCCAGGCTCTGGCCGGGAAAGCGGTGACGGACGTATGGACTTGGCAAGGTCGCGTGCACCAGGTCGCCTTGGCGCCGATCGCAAGACTCGACAACAGCGTCGTTGGCGCGCTGCTATTTGGATGGGTGGTCAGCGCCACCACCGCGCAATCGTCGGGCGAGTTGCTTGACGCCGACATCGGCTTCTTCCACGCGGGCAAGGTGTACGCCTCCAGCTTCGTGTCCACCGGTGACAAGTCGAAGGAAGATGTCACCAAGTCGCAAGCCCTGAACAGCTTGCTCTTCTCGTCCGACAAGATCGCTGAGCAGACGCTGAAGAACGGAACCCCAACCCGGGTCAACATCTGGGACATCGAAGGCCATCCCTTTGCCGCGGTGGTGGCCCCGATGCCGGGCAACTTCGCCGACAAGACCAGTGGTTTCGTTGTCGTGGCCTCGCTGTCGGAGGGGATGGCCAACGTCCAAGCGGCCGGACACAAGGTGCTCGCGCTTGGGTTCCTGGCCATTGTCATCACCATCATCGCTGCCGTGCTGACCGCCCGCCGGTTCATTGCCCCGCTCGATCAGATAGAGCTCGGCGTGGCGGAGGTGATCAATGGCAACATCGACTACACCTTCAAGCCGGTCGGGCAGGACTTCGAGGGGCTGTCCAACAGCCTGAACGTCATGTTGGCTCGGTTGCTTGGACGTGAAGAGCCAAACGAAGAAGCCGTTGAAGAGGAAGAAGAGGGGGGCAAGAAGGTTTGGAAGGCCGAAGCGATGGTAATCGACGAGACCGACGGCCGCGCACCGGACGCGACAGTCGCCGCCCTAGCCGAGGAAGGCGAGGCCTCCTACTACCCGCGCCTTTACGGCGAATACATGGCTTCCCTGAACAGGCTGGGACAGCCGACCGAAGGCATCAGCGTGCTGGCCTTCATGGCGAAGCTGAGCCTCACCGAAGCTGGTCTGCGTGAGAAGTGGGAGTGCAAGGTCGTGCGTTTCCTACTTGCCGGCCAGGGCAATCAGATCACCTTCCGACCGGTGAAGATCGCGTAATTCGCCCGGCGCTTCAGCTTCAACTAGGCTTGGACCACGATGGTCCAAACCGGTCTAGACATCCTTGTGCGCGAGCGATTGCCGCTTCTGCGGGGTCGCCGTGTGGGCGTGCTTTGCCATCCAGCCAGCGTAGACGGAGGACTTCGCCACGCCGTGGACACCCTCCTGGCGGCGTCGATCAGGATCGCGCGCCTCTTTGGCCCGGAGCACGGCATTCGCGGTGAAGCGCAGGACATGATTGGCGTCGATTCCGCACACGACTTTCGCACCAGAATTCCCGTGGTCAGCCTGTACGGCGATCGCTTCGAGTCGCTCTTGCCGACACCCGAAGCGCTGGCGGACATCGACGTGCTGGTCGTCGACCTGCAAGACGTAGGCAGCCGCTACTACACGTTCATCTGGACCATGGCGCTTTGCGTGCAAAGCGCCGCGCGTGCCGGCGTTCCCGTGGTGGTTCTCGACCGCCCCAACCCAATCGGCGGCAGTGCGGTCGAAGGCGGCAACATCGATCCGTCCGCGGAATCCTTCGTCGGCCTTGGTTCGATTCCGGTCCGGCATGGATTGACGATCGGCGAAGTTGCGCGCCTGGTGCGCGCAGGCATTCCGTGGGGCGGCGAGCGTTTCGCCAAGCCGCTCGATTGCGACCTCGAAGTCATCCCCATGCGTGGCTGGCAGCGCGAAGATTACTTCGACGCGACTGGGCTGCCCTGGGTGCTGCCGTCGCCCAATATGCCGACGCCGGACACCGCGCTGGTCTACCCGGGGATGTGCCTCCTCGAAGGAACCAACATCTCCGAGGGCAGGGGCACGACGCGACCGTTCGAGATCTTCGGTGCGCCCTTCATCGACGGCTATCGATTGGCGGAAACTCTCGCGGCGGAACGGCTGCCTGGGGTGGCCTTTCGTCCGCTGTCGTTTCGCCCGACCTTCCACAAATTCCGAGGCCAAGTGTGCGGCGGCGTGCAAGTCCACGTCACGAGCCGCAGCGACTTTCGCCCGTACCTGACGGGCATCGCCAGCGTGCGGGCCTTGCGAGCCCTGGCCGGCGGGGCATTTTCCTGGCGTACGGAGAAGTACGAGTTCGTCTCCGACCGCCCTGCCATCGACCTGCTCACCGGCGGTGACCAGATTCGCCAGGGCATCGAAGCGGGGATGTCGCTCTCCGACCTGCGCGCGACTTGGCAGACTGCTGAAGACGACTTCCGTCGGCGACGAAGGGCCTGCCTGATTTATTGAATGGGGCCATCCTGGACGGTGTTGTATGGTCTGCACCATGCGGGTGGCATTCTTCGGGGGCAGCTTCAATCCTCCGCACGTCGCACATCAGTTCGTGGCGCTGTACGTTCTCGAAACGGCGGCGGTGGATGAGTTGTGGCTGGTCCCCTGTGCCAAGCATCCGTTCGACAAGGCGCTGGCGCCGTTCGAGCATCGCCTGCGCATGTGCGAGCTGGCCGCGGCTGCGCTCGGGCCACGTGTCCGAGTCAGCGATATCGAAAGCCGCCTCGGTGGTGACAGTCGCACGCTTGTGACGCTGAAGGCCCTGTGGGCCGAGCATCCCAACCGGGAGTTTCACCTGGTAGTCGGCGCGGACATCGAGCCAGAATTGCGACTGTGGTACGGGGCGGAGGAGCTTCTGCGCGAGGTCCCGAGAATTGTCGTCGGGCGAGGCGGCTTTTGCGGCGGGGATGGCCTCGCCATGCCGGCCGTGAGCTCGACCGAAGTCCGCGGCCGGATCGCCCGCGGACAGTCGGTCGCGGATCTGGTTCCACGTCAGGTCGACGCGTACATCCGCGAGCATAGCCTGTACGTCGGTTGATGGTCCGAGCCGAGCCAAGCTCGGCGGCTCCCCACGCGACTGAAATGGAAACCCTGGGAGGGGTTTCCAAACCTTCCCGCGATGGTCCGCGCCGAGCAAAGCTCGGCGGCTCCCCACGCGACTGAAATGG
>PMLH01000323.1:9403-12853 GCA_003159055.1 Myxococcales bacterium | reverse complement strand
ATCGACTACGGCGCCGACATCGTCGTGAACTCGCTGACCAAGTGGCTGGGAGGCCACGGCGCAGCCATTGGCGGCATCGTCACCGATTCGGGCCGGTTCCAGTGGAAAGACAATCCGCGTTTCCCGCTTTTCAACCAACCCGACGGCAACTACCACGGGCTGCGCTGGGCGCACGACCTGCCCGAGGCGCTGGCGCCGATAGCCTTCGCACTTCGTGTCCGCACCGTGCCCCTGCGCAACCTGGGTGCGGCGATCGCCCCCGACAATTCCTTCCTATTCCTGCAAGGAATCGAAACCCTGCCCGTCCGCATGGAGCGGCATAGCGAAAACGCCCTGAAGGTGGCGGAGCATCTGAAGAAGCACGCCAAGGTCGCCTGGGTCCGCTACCCCGGCCTCAAGGACGACCCAAGCTACGATCGTGCTGGCAAGTACCTCAAGCACGGCTTCGGGGGCATGGTGGTCTTCGGTGTGAAGGGCGGCTATCCGTCGGCGGTCAAGCTGATCGACAACATCAAGCTGTTCTCTCACCTGGCCAATGTCGGAGACGCCAAGAGCCTGATCCTTCATCCGGCCAGTACCTCCCACTCGCAGCTCACCGAAGAACAGCAGCGCGCGAGCGGCCTCACGCCGGATCTGGTGCGACTGTCCATCGGCCTCGAACACCCCGACGATCTGCTCGATGCGCTCGATCAAGCGCTGGCGCTGACCTGAGCCGAACAAGCTCCGGGCCCCACAAAGACCGAAACTGCTGCAGCGCTGCTGAGGTGCTCGGAACCGCCGACCACCATCACAGGCGGGAAACCCATCGCAGTGTCTAGGGCTGCTCGATACCGGGATACCCCGAGCCCGATTGAGGCCGTGCGTCGCCATTGATGTCCACGATCCGGGCGCCAGGGGCAGCGGGCTGCGCCACGCGCCACGCGCAACGCCCCGACAAGCCATTCCCCTCGAATCGCACACACCAATCTTCTCACCTTGGTGTATAGGCTTGTTGCACCATCGTCGCCACCCTTGCAGCAGAGGTCACCTTTGACAATCGCGTCTTCTTTCCCAGTCAGGTTGAGAGCTCGGGCGGGAACGCTTCTGGCTGTTGCAGTGTGTTTCACCTTCGCTTGCCAGCCCACGCGCGCTCCGAACGCTGGTTCCGGTGGTGCTTCGGCCGGTGGAGCGAGTGGCAGCGGACTGGGTGGAAACGCGAGTACCGGCGGTAGCCAATCAGGCGGCACCAGCGGCACCGGTGGGCAAACGGGCGGCGCAGGCGATACCGGCGGCAAGATCGGAACCGGCGGCACGGCCGGGGACGGCTCAGGCGGTGGAACCGGTGGCAGCTCGAACGGCGGCACGGCCGGCACACGAACGGGCGGCATCGATGGTGGCGTGACGATCGATGGCGGAGGTGTGGGTGGCTACAAGACCGGTGGCTCGGGCGGTGGAGCCGGCGGTGGCGCAGACGCCGCCATGGCCACGGGCGGAGGCACGGGTACGGCCTCGTGCACCGACGGACAGATGAACGGCAGCGAGACGGGGGTCGATTGCGGTGGTTCGTGCCCGGCATGCCCGAACTACAAGGTCAATCCGCCAAATCTGAAGAACAGCGCCGCCAGCGGATGCCAAGGCGGCCCGGGATTCATGTGCACGCGCACGATGGCCTTCAGTCCTGAGTTCAAGCAAGCCGCGATGGACGATTGGAGCTCCGGTGATCCACCGTTCGTGTACGGCGTCGTCGGGCACGACCTCGACTCGGGCGGCGTTGACGGCAGCTACTCCAACACCTGCTGCCAGTGCTACCAGCTGGTTTTCGATTCACCGAGAGACGCGGTGACCGGATTGCCAACGCCCAAGCCCATGATCGTGCAAACCTTCAATACGGCAGCAGGGGGCGGCAAGAATTTCGACATCTTCATGGCCACCGGAGGCGAAGGTGCCAACACCGCGGGTTGCTCGGCCCAATACTCGTCGTATCCAAGCGTCGGTCAACCGAACAACGGGGGCATTCGCCCGCTCAATTTCTCTGCGCAATGTGCCTCGAACAACAAGTTCACGTTGGCATCGATTTCCGCATCGACGTGCCAGGACCAACTCGCAACTCAATGCAAGACTATCGCCTCTTCGTCGGCAACCGATCAAAGCACCAGCCAGATCTCGTGCATCGAGGCCAACCAGCCTGACAGCCTCTACCACCTCAACTGGAACGTGCGGGCCAAACGGGTCGAGTGCCCAACTGGGCTTACCCGTGTGACCGGCTGCAAGCTCAACAGCCAGAACCTGCCGCAGGCGGATCCAACCGCCAAGGACGGCTCGTCGGCGAGCAGTTTCTCAAGCGGATACACCACCACAACCATGCAGGACTGCTGCCGTCCCACCTGTGGTTGGGCCACCAACGTCAAGAACAGTGGGGTTGGCGTTGATTCGTCGTACGGCGTGTTCTACACCTGCGACAAATCCGGCAATCCGTCCTAAACATCGACGAGCTCACCTCCCGCGCTCGGCGTTGCGGAAATCAGCCGAACTCGACTGAACGTCGGGTGAACGCGCCTTCCATCCAAAAACCCGCAATGGGATACGATACCTTGTGCGAGCCAACGCTGGCCGCGCCGGCCGAGACCAAGAGCGGCGCATAGTGCTCCCAGGTTGGCAGGGCGGTCATGGCCGCGGGCGCGACCTTGCGAAAATCCATCAGCGCGTCGACGTCGAAACGTGAAATGGCGGCTTCGGCCCAGGCGTCGAATTCCTTGGCCCAGGCCGGAATGCCTGGCCTGAAGGCATAGCGCATGTTGTGGGTCAGAAAGCCGCTGCCGAAAATCAGCACGCCCTCATCGCGCAAAGGCGCAAGCGCGCGACCGAGATCGAAAAGCCGCCTGGGCTCGAGGGTGGGCATGGAAACCTGCAGAACCGGGATGTCCGCCTTGGGGTACATCGCCACAAGCGGCACGTAGGCACCATGGTCAAGGCCGCGGTCTTCCTCGTCGGCGTACGGAATGCCCGTCAAACGCAATCGTTCGCGAACCCGTTCCGCAAGGGCCGGCGCGCCGGGCGACTTGTACTTGGTCTGGTAGTACTGCGCAGGAAAGCCGTAGAAGTCATAGATCAACGGCACGGGCCGCACAGCACCCACCGTCGTCACCTGTTCTTCCCAATGCGCCGAAACCATTAGGATGCTGGTCGGCACTCGCATCGCCTGTGCCCATCCCGCAAGCTCGCCCATCCATTGCGCGTCGTCGAGCAACATCGGCGCGCCGTGAGCAGCGAAAATCACTGGCATGGTTTCGCCCTTGGGGTTCTGCTTCTGCGGGTTTTGCTCTGGCATGGCTCTCCTTGGTCGTCGCTGCCGGCAGGCCACCGCCGTCGCCAAGAGCGACCCCAATCCAAGCAGCGACTCTCTTCGATTCACGAAGAACAAGCATAGGCCGGGTGGCCGTCATCGGCACGGCGATATTCTCTCGGGCTGCG
>PMLH01000323.1:0-9367 GCA_003159055.1 Myxococcales bacterium | reverse complement strand
GTTACCGCGACAGGCTCCTAGCGCAGCACGATGGTCGTGGCGCTCATGGCTGGCATGGCGTACGTGAGCGTGCAGGTGCCGCCTGCGCAGGACAAAGTCGGCGCCGTCCCTGACGCCGCCGCCACCGCGGCCGTCTTGCCTGCCAACTGATACAGTGTCGCGCTCGACAGCGTCGGCGCATTGGCAATCTGGATAGTGACCGTTTGGGCGGTCGTCTTCTTGTTGATGGCCACCACATCGAGCGCGGCGGCCGCGTCCGAATGGGCAAACGCATAGACCGAAGTACTCTTGCTGTCGCTGGTGTTCGCTTGCACCGCAAGGTCGCCCACCACCGCACCGCCACCGTCGTAGTTTCTGAACAGATCGAAAGCCGCGAGCAGGAAGTTGCTGGTGAGCGACTGGAGCGGCCACGCGGTCGTGGCGAACACGCCCTCGCGACCGAAGATCCCGAGCAAGTCAGCTTCCGCCACGCCACCCGCGATCGAGGTTTCACAACCCGCGTTGTATTCGCTGAACGACACCCCGGGCACGGGCAGGCTGGCGTCGGAATACACTGCCGCGATCTTCCTCTGCAGGCGCGGAATCATTTGCCGCGGATACCAATGATTGTCGAAATGCGGTCCTTTGCCGTCGGAGTTTCCGTCCCAACCAAAGTCCACGGCATCCGCGGCCGAGGCAGACAGCTCGGTGTAGTTCGGATCCCAGAACATGCGCGGGAATTGTACACAATCGGCGTCCTTCGAGCCCACGGTGTAGTAGTGAATGTCGAGCACGTCGAGCAGCGAGGTACCGGCGGCGGCGGAAGCCTGGTGCATCTGCTGTAGATAGTAGTCGAGGAACTCGGTCGGCCAGTGAGGGTCGTCGGCGTAGGAATGCGCGTACACAAGCCCATCACCGACCGCGACCGGGCCGAACACCTTCGCCTCCGGCCACGCGGTTTTTGCCCCGGCCGCGAACCCCTTGTTGCGACTGACGATGTCGTCATAGGTGACTTTTCCGCCGCCGCAGGTCTGGCCGGCGTACACATTCTGCCAAATCTCCGGGTGTGTGCCTTCCCAATAATTGGGCTCGTTGTCCATACTCAGAAACAGTGGAGACGGATCCGCTGCAAACTTCACTTTGAGGAAGTTCACGAATTCGTCTTGGTACACCGGATCGGTCGAAACCGCGCACCCCGAACACGTGGTGTCCTTCGGTGCGCACAGACAAAGCGCAGCCCCTTTTGCCGCCCGGTTGGCAACGAATGCCGCACTTGGCGCGTAGGGGAAGTTGTTGACGTTCGCGCGGACAGTATTGCTATTCTGGCTGCAGCCAATCGTGTCGGGCGCAGAGCCACAATTCGTCCAAACATCATTGTTGTCGAAATTGGACGCGACGTAGTCGGCAATTGGAATGCTGGTAAGAAATGCTTCGCCCTTGGCATGCGCGGTGACGACGCTGTCGCCGGAAGTGGCGGTCAACTTGCCGGCAAGATCAGTTCCATCGCCGGCCGTCCTCTGTTGATAGCAATAGTCGGCACCGGCGTTGTAGAAGTTGTTGGTCCAATTGTAGCCCGTGGCCAGATCGCCGCCGTCGCGAATCAAACCGAACTTCGTCTTCATGGCCACCAGCGTCCCAAAGCCGTTGATCCCGTAGATGTACGGCGAAATGGGCGCAGGCTGCGCCGGCGGTTGGTACTGCCTTGCCGGTCCCTTCGCAATGTCGATGGAGAACATGAGGCCCGTCGGCCCGGTTTCCGGAGCGCTGGTGTCGGATGTCTTCGTGTCCGCGAGGGCATCGTCGATGCGAACATCGGACAGAGCGGATCCGTCCATTCGGGGTGCCTCTGGCTGCGTGGCCGCGTCGCTGGCGCGCACCTCGAACGGGGCGGGGCCGTCACCCAGCAGGTCGGGCGAAGGGGTCGCGTCGCGCCTGCCTGCTTCGGGGACCGGCGCCACATTTCCGTCAGAAGCGGCGGCATCACCCCGAGCATCAGCCCCAAGCGCGGCGTCCGGCAAAGTCTGCCTTTCGTCAGGGCCTGGCGCGACAGAATCCCGCTGTGGCTGGATCGGGCCATCCTCAAGCAAGGCGTCGGAAAGCAAGGCATCGGGCTGCAACGACGACTTGCTCCCAGAGGAGCAGGCCGCAAGCAAGACGCCTGTACAGACAAAGGACCAGAGCATTGTCTTCATGTTTCACCTCGCGAGGAGCGATTTGCTGCCGAGATCGAACAAGGCCGGCCGCTCATCGTAACACACAACCTGGGTTCGGATGCTCGGCAGAGAAGCCGGGCGCGACTTCCGGAACCCAGCGTACTCGGATTCGGATAACTGACCAACTACGCTGGTCTACCCGCCGTCTTTGCCATCACCGGGGCCATCCACGCCAGGGCGAGAGTTAGTTCTTCAGAAGATCGAGGTTGTGGCACGCACCGGAATCTCCGCCCCGGCATGCCTTCTTGTAGAGCTCGGCCGCGCGCCCGTCATCTTTGCCAAGCCCGCATTCTCCCTTGTGGTAGCAAACCCCGAGGTTGTTGCACATGCTCATCTCGCCGCCGACGCAGGCCTTTTCGTAAAGGGCCACCGCCCGCTCGCCACTCTTCGTTAGGCCACAGCCGCCGAACTCATAGCAAACGCCGAGTTGTCCGCACGCGCCCATCTCACCACCGTCGCAAGCCTTCTGAAACAGATCAAATCCACGCGGGCCGTTCTTCGCAAGCCCGCACGAACCGGTCCAGTAGCAGGTACCCAGCATCGTGCAAGCTTCCATTGAGCCCGCATCGCAAGACTTCTGGTAGTAGACGCCCGCCCGTGGGTCATCGTCATCAAAGGTGGGCATGGTGCGATGGCCGAGCACGACAATGCGGAAGACACAAAATGAGAGAATCGCACCGACGGCAGCAAGACTGCCGATCTGCGAGAGTAGCCCCATTTCCTTGTTGCGGCGTCTTAGCAGCGTCGCGACAGAGACCAAGCCGAAGAGTGCCAGCGCGACCTTCCTGGCGGTGAGGATCCCGTGCATGGTCCAAACCAGCGGAATCTTACCCGTCGGAAGAAAGCACAGGCCGATGGCCACAGCGGCAACGGACAGAATTGCCAACCGCTGTCTGTGAATGAGTGGCTCGTCCATGATCAGGTACGACAGAGGCGCGAACCTCTGACAGAAGTTAAGAGAACACTTCGTCATGCCCACTGTCGGCAGACCACCACGAGCTCAGCGATGGAGTGTTGAAGCCAACGGCAGCAGGAAGCACGCAGCCGGCTTAGTCTTCCAGTTGCGTCCCCATGCTTAGTATCGGCCACACCGAAAGAGACTAAAGGCCTTCGATCAAGAACTACGCTCAATCGCGATGCCGAGCGTCTTGCGTGCGAGTCAAGGGCGCGTGCTCGCAACGGTT
The DNA here is from genome assembly GCA_003159055.1 of Myxococcales bacterium. The sequence goes on along the minus strand of PMLH01000323.1, from coordinate 5,991 downwards.
TTCGATGCCGTTACTCCACCGTGACGGCGTAGTTGCGAATGACGGTCATGCCCGAGCCGCGCTGTACTTCGTCGCCCAGCTCGAAATTCGCAATTAGAAGACGCCGGTCGAGCAGGCCGGTCTTGATGAGGTAGTCGATGATGGCGCCCACGTCGAGCGGCCCGTGAAGGATGGGCTTGTCGGCAAGCAGCGAGATGATGGTCCAGGTCCTTGTGCTCCCACCGGAAGCATCGCCCTGATTCTTGCGAAGGTTGACACTGAAGGTGTTGCCGCCAATCGTTGCCTGGGCCACCTCGCTGCCCGCGGCGCCCAGGGCTTCGCCCGCGATCCAAATCATGACTTCATGGGTGACCGTATCCTGGGTGACGGGCTGCCTGGCCACGGCCCAGAATTCGAAGGCCAGATTGTAGGCGCCCGTGGCCTGCAGGTCGACGTCGTAGCTCACCACCAGCTTCTTGGTGCCGGCTTGAAACGGGAAGCCCGAGTCGGGCGCTGCCTCCCCGTTCCAGGGACTGACACCGACTTGGACCTCTGGGTAGGTCGCCACGCCGCTGCTGTCACGCCACTTCCAGACCCAACCGAAGACCGGCTTGCCATGGTCGTCGTTGACGAAGATCTTCTGCCGGTAGCGGCCGGTGGTTGCGCCTTTGTTCCAGACGTTGTTGACCAGGCGATAGCGACCGGCCAGCACGGTGGATGCGTAGTCCTTTTCCGCTTCGAACACGGGCGTTCCCGGTACTGTCTTGAGATCGAAATCGGCCCGCCCGCCGCCCGTCGAACAGGCCAGGAGGGCGGAAGCGAGACAAGCACCGAACACGGCATGACGTATCATGGCCGTGAAGGCTACCCGGGTTGCGGTGCCGTCACAACCGCTGCGCTCATGCTTTGGTGCGACCGCGGTCGCGTTTACGGCGCCGCCAGAGCGTCGCGGTGCTGATGCCCAAGATGGCCGCGGCCTCGCGCAACTTGCCGCCGGTCTGACGCAAGACCTGTTCGATGTGCTCCCGTTCCACGTCGTGCAGTGAGAGCTTGCCAGACGTCCGCCCCGGCCGGGCCGCACGATGGATGATTCCGGGCGGGAAGAAGTCTGGGGTTAGACGCCCGTCGCGCGAAAGGATCGCCGCGTGCTCGATGGCATTCTCCAGCTCACGCACATTACCCGGCCACGGGTAGCTGGTGAGATAGCCGATGGAATCGGCGGAAAGTCGCAACGACGGGAGTTTCAACCTGGTTTTGAAGCGCTCGACGAAGAATCGCGCCAGCGGCAGGATGTCTTCCTTGCGTTCGCGCAGGGGCGGAATCGCAACTTCCACCACGCGCAGCCGGTAGTAGAGGTCCTCCCGAAAGCTTCCCTCGGCCATGCTGACTTCCAGGTTGCGGTTGGTCGCGGCCAGCACGCGCACGTCGATGGGCCTGTTTCGGCTCTCGCCGACGCGACGGATTTCTCGTTCTTGCAGAACCCGTAACAGCTTGACCTGGGTGGCGTGGGAAACCTCGCCGACCTCGTCGAGGAACAAGGTCCCGCCGGCCGCGCTTTCGAACAATCCCGCGTGGTCGGAAACCGCGCCGGTAAACGCTCCTGCTTTGTGACCGAACAGCTCGGAATCAAGCAAGGTCTCGGGCAGCGCGCCGCAGTTGATAGCAAGAAACGGTCCCTTGGCGCGGGGCGAGCGGTTGTGAATCAGCCGCGCCACCACTTCCTTGCCGACACCGCTTTCGCCCGTAATCAGCACCGACGATTCGAAGCGCGCAATCCGGGTGGCAAGCTCGATCACGCGTGTGAAGGCCGGGCTGCGCACCTCGACCAGCGGTGGACGTTCGAGCGTGGATAGCATGCGCGTGTTCGCATCCAGCGCGCGCGTGACCTGACGAAGTCTGTCGGTCAGGTTGCGAATCTTGCCCTGGATGTCGTCGGCGGAAAAGTACGGCAGGTGTGCGTGCAGCTCGTTGCCCCACGATGCCGCATCCTTGCCGACGGCGGTGCACGCGCGGCCCCCCTGGGCGCGACACGATTGCTCGACGAAGTAGATGTTGCGGCCAAGTGCGTACGACATGAATCCACTGGCATAACCCACCAGCATCCAGCACACCGGGTGCTCCGCCTTTCCGAGATGCGCCATGTGCTCTTCGGCCTCGCCCGATCCGTGCCACGCGACTTCCATCAAGAAATGCCCGTCTTTGCCCTCAGCCTCATTGATGTCCAGCCGTTTGGTCACCCAGCGGGCCACGCCCTGCATGGCGTGAAGGCGCCCGCCCGCCTTCACCAGCTCGATAGCGCTGCTCCAGGAGAACACCCGGCGCATGGCCGCAGCGTCGGCCTGTCCCCAAAAATAGGCATAGCGGGTGAGAATCCGGCGTGTCTGGCGCGCGCCGACCATTTCGAACAGGTCCTTGCGAAACTGCGCGAAAGCGTCGGTGCTGTGCAGGACCAGCCGGCGCCCTTGAAAATCGATCACCCCATCGCGAAAGGTGAGCAGTTCGTCAAAACGCAAATCGTCGGCACGCATGGTGTTTCAATATGAAACACGTGATTTCACTTTGCAATGTCGGGGATCGTGTTGCATTCCGCGCCACCCGCGGCAAGTCCCCGCGCTGATTGCCGATCGACAAAGACACACAGTCCGGCACGGCCCTTGCTGAGAGTCTAGGCAGTCAGCATTCGACCCCATGAAAGGAACCCCATGTACGATCTGCTCAAGAACAAGCTCGATGGACTTCAGAGCGAGCTCGTCGCATTCGCGCAGGAACTGCTCCGGACCCACAGTCCGAGTGGCGACGAACAGAAGGCCGGGGCTGTGGTCATCGATCAAATGAACGCCTTGCGCTTCGATCGCGTGTTCGCCGACCAGCTCGGCAACGTGGTCGGCATCATGCACGGGATCGAAGAAGGACCGACCCTGATGCTGTCGAGTCACCTCGACACGGTCGGAAGCGGGAACCTCGCCACCTGGAATGAATCGCCGTGGAGCGGACGCATCGAGGGCGGGCGTCTGCACGGCCTTGGCGCCGCCGACTGCAAAGGGGGACTCGCCGCGCAGGTGTTCGCCGCCGGCCTGATCAAGCGAAGCCTCTTGCCGCTGCGGGGACACCTAATCGTCGCGGGAACCGTGCTCGAAGAAAACGGCGTCTCGATTGGCATGCGAGGCCTTATCAGCCACACCTTGAAAGAAATGGGGTTGCGCCCGGACTACGTTGTGCTCGGCGAACCCACCGATCTCGGGCTTTTCTACGGTCACGACGGGCGTGCCGAATTGGAGATCACGGTCCGCGGCATCAACCCCTTTCGCGTAACCGATGCCGCCGAGCTGGTCAGCCGCGCATTCGACGAATCGGGAGACGAGACCGGCATCGAGGAAGTCTCGGTCGGCGACACGCGCTTCGAAGACGGCCCCGGGTACCGGCAAGCGGTGATTGGGCTGGAACGCCGGCTTGGATCGAACGACAGCGTCAACCACCTGATTTCACGCATGAAAGGCGAGGCCGTGCGCGCGGCCAGCTCCGCAGGTGCGGTTGACGTGGAAGTGTGCGTGCGCGAACGCAGCGAGATCCTGCCAAGCGGCATGGTGGTGAAGGCCAAGCGCATCACGCAAGCCTGGTCGACGGATCCGTTCAGTCCCCTGCTCTCGCGTTCACGCCAGGCGCTGTCTGCGGCGGGCTGCGAGGTGAAACCGGGACGCTGGAAGCTGGCTCGCCTGGGCATGGGCACCGCGGGCAGCTTGCTGGTCAACGAATACAGCATCCCGACGGTGGGCTACGGCCCTGGCCACGAAGAACAGGCGCATCGCGAAGGCGAATCGGTGGCCATCACGAAGCTGGTGGACTGTGCCTACGGAACCGCAGCCATCGCCCACGGCTTGGTAGGGATCCCGGTTTTTGGGTGGATCCCCGACAGCCTCTGATAGGCGGGCCAGCCCATGCGCATCGTCGTTTTCAATTGTGGCAGCTCGTCGCTCAAATACCGCCTGATCGACATGCCCAGCGAAACCGAGCTGGCGGCCGGAGAAGCGGAGCGGGTAGGTCCGAAAACCGCCCTACCGGGATGCATTCATCACACCGCCTTGGGGGCCAAGGAGGACCACGCCATGGACATGCCCGATCACGGCACGGCCTTTTCGGCGGTGATGAAACTGCTGGAGCGGGATTCGCGCCTGGTGCCCGAGGCCATTGGGCACCGCATGGTCCACGGCGGCGCGCTCTTCAAAGACCACGTGATCGTCGACGAAGCCGCTCTTCAGCAGTTGCACCAGGTCGAAGATCTCGCGCCGATTCACAATCCACCGGCGCTGCGACTCCTGGTCGCGTGTCGGCAGCTCTATCCCAAGCTGCCCGAAACGGTGGTGTTCGACACCGCCTTCCACTCGACCATTGGCTCAGCGGCACGCGGCTATGCCCTCCCCTACCAGCTTGCACGCAAGCAGGGCTTCCGCAAATACGGCTTCCATGGCACGAGCCATCAGTACGTCGCCCAGGAAGCGGCGAAGTTCCTCGGCATTCCCATATCCGAGCTCCGTGCGGTCAGTTGTCACCTCGGCAGTGGCGGTGCCAGCTTGTGCGCGGTCATCAACGGCCGCTCCGTCGACAACACCATGGGCTACTCGCCCCTGCAGGGCCTGGTGATGAGCACGCGTTCAGGCGACTTGGATCCCGCGATTGCCTTGTCCTTGGTCGCACGTGCGCAGGGTGACAGCCGTGCGGTGGAAAGCATGCTCAATCGCAAGTGCGGGCTCTTGGGTCTAACCGGCGTCTCGGCGGACATTCGCGACCTGGTGAAATCCGGCAGCGGCGTCGAAGGAGCTGGGATGGGGAGCGCGGCGCAGGTCTATCTGTGGCGCATCCGCAAATATCTCGGCAGCTATCTGCTGGTCACCGGGCGCCCCCACTGCATCATCTTCACGGATACCATCGGCGAAAAGATCCCCTACGTTCGCTGGGCGGTCACGTCCGGGCTCGACGCTTTGGGGGTGGTTCTGGATGCCAAGAAGAACGCCGAGGCAGTCGCGCTGCCCGTGGATCTCTCGGCCCCGCAAAGCCGCGTGCGCATCTTGGCCATCGCGACCAACGAGGAAGTGGCCATCGCACGGGCAAGCTATTCGCTCCTAGCAAGACCAGAAAGGCTACCGTCATGAACGCCCTGGTCCTGATCCCTGGAAAAGCCGGTTTGAACTACGCGCGTGTCGCCGTTGGCAGCGCTCATCCCGCCCCGATGGGAGATCCGCGTGGCACCACCAGCTCGGTCAGAGATGTCCAAGCCGTGCTGGCCGCCAATCGCGAAGACACGACCATCGACGTGGTCAGCATCTGGGCCATCTACGGCGGAAGGGATTTCGCCTCGCCGGTGTTGCTGGACAAGGAAAGCCACCGGCAGCTGCTGACGCTGGCCGCGCAGGCGCCGCTGTCGGTTTCGAAAACCACCACCCTGGTCGATGAGACGCGTTCGGCATTTCCGCAAATGCCCATCGCTGTCGCTTTCGAGACCTCGTTCTTCGTCGACCTGCCAGTGCGTGAAACCACCTACGCGCTTCCGAGTGACATCGGCGGATCGGTACGACGCTGGGGCTACCATGGCCTTTATCACGAGGCCGCCGTTGGCCAGTTCGCGCAAGCCATGCCACCCAGCGGGCGGCCCGCACGGGTTCTGTCCATCTGCCTCGAATCGCGTCCCGAGATCGCAGCGGTCCTCGGTCGCACGCCGCTGATGGTGACCAGCGGTAGCACGCCCGTCGAGGGTCTGCCCGGCGAGTACAATTCCGGTGAGATCGATCCGGCGATTGCCCTCGCGCTCGCCGCCGATGCCACCCTCGGGCCGGAACGCGCCAACATTCTGCTCACGCAGGAGAGTGGGTTCTTCGGCATGCTGGGATGGCCGGCTACGTTGGGCGAGGTGCTCACCCAGAAGCGCGCGCGAGTGGCACGCGTGCGCGAGCACCTTCTCTACCGAATGCTGCTCGCGGCCGGCAGCGGACTTGCAGCATTGGAAGACATCGACGGCGT
>PMLH01000072.1 GCA_003159055.1 Myxococcales bacterium | reverse complement strand
CCTTTATGCTCCAAACTGCCGGAACATATCCTTTTTCGTTGTCGTAGACGAAGACCACCGAGCACCGTTTCGAGATGGTCTCATAGAAAACCTCGCTCGCGCGGGAATGCCAGAAGTACTCCGATTTGCGGAATATTCCGTGGACAAAAGTTAGGCACAGTGTACCATCGCCGTCTATTTTCAACAACGGGAGGTCGTAATGCGATCTGGAAACGCAATTCGTTCGGTGGTCCTTGCTTCGCTGGTATCGTGCCTCAGCGGGACGGTGCTCCTGTCCTGCGCCAGTCCGAGCGGCGACGACAGCAATTCCGACGAGACTCCTGCTGGGAACAGGAATGCTTCTCTCACGTTGGCGTTGGTCAATGTGCCTGTCGACGCGCTGTGCTTGGAGCTGGCGATCGCTCCAACCGCCAGTCCGCTGAGTGGGAAGAGCCAACTCTTCAACATCACGCCTGGAACCTCACCCAGCCTCACGATGGGTGGATTGCCCGCCGGACAGGCCACCATCACCGCTCGGGCGTTCAGCATCACATGCACGCAGGTTCAGGCCAGCACGACCCCAACCTGGGTCTCGGCTGCGCCAGTCACGCCGACTCTCGTGGCCGGTCAGACCGTCAGTGTTTCCATCGTTCTCCGCCGGCCCGGCACCGTCCTGGTCACAGCGACCTTCGATGATGGCTCCCTGACCATGTCGCCGAGCACGGTGNNCTTCCGCTCACCGGCACAGGGGTGACCGCAGCGCTGACCATGTCGCCGAGCACGGTGGACTTCGGCGGCATCGGTGTGGGCAGCTCATCTTTGGTCGCCTACACGGTGACCAACCCTGGCACGACGACAGTGACGCTGACGGGGCCCACCATCAGTGGGACCGACGCCAGCCAGTTTAGTGCAATGGCTTCGATGAGCTCCTGTGTGAGCGTGCTGGCAGCAGGGGCCAACTGTAGCGGCGTGGTCATATTCCAGCCGTCGTCCGCCGGAACCAAGAACGCCACACTGGCAATTGGGACCGGCAGCGCTTCCCTGACCGGAATTGGAGTCTCCGGCGCATTGGTCTTCTCGCCGAGCTCGCTCAACTTCGGCAATGTGGCGGTCGGCAGCTCGGCCAGCCTCACTATCACGGTGACCAACGCCGGGTCGGCTGCAGTGGACATCTCGTCGTGGTCGTGGGGCAGTTACTCGAGTGGGTTCTCCGTCGGGAGCCTCGCCTCTTCATGCACCTCCCCGATGGCTCCGGGCGCCACGTGCACGCGGGTCCTCACCTTCACGCCGACCTCGACCGGAGTCGAGAGCACGAGCCTGGTCTGGGGCGGGAGCAGCCTTCCGCTCACCGGCACAGGGGTGCTGACGCCCGTCTATCGCATCAACTGCGGCAGTAGCAGCGCCGTTTCACCGTTTGCAGCTGACCAGTACTACAGCGGTGGCACTCAGCACTCGGTCACCAACACCATCAATCTCAGCGGCGTCACCAATCCAGCGCCACAGGCCGTGTACCAGACTGAGCGCTACGGAAATGTGACTTACACGTTCCCCAATCTGACCGCTTCGGCGCAATACACGATACGGCTGCATTTCGCGGAGCTATACCAGACCGCGGCCGGTAAGCGCGTCTTCAACGTGGCGATCAACGGGACGACCGTGTTGTCGAACTTCGACATCTACGCGGCGGCCAGCGGAAACTACAAGGCACTGGTCCGCGAATTCGCCGCGACCGCGAGCTCGTCGGGACAGATCGCCGTGAAGCTCACCAGCGTCACCGACAACGCGAGCATCAGCGGCATCGAGATCCTAAAGTAGCCCGCCGCAGTGCCCGGCTGCCGACTGGACCCTGACAGTCGCTGCGGTGGTCTGGTTTTCGCCGGGGCTGCTCAATCTGTGGGGTGCCGTGCGCGAGCGGCAATTCAATTTATTCGCGCAGCGCCTTTCCTGGCTGGCCGGCGGGTCGCTGATCTTCTTGGCGGTGGCCAGCTTCGCATGGCCGTTTTCCGGCGTCGAATGCGCCAAGAGCAGTAATGTATCGGGCCGTCAGGCGATTGGTAAGAACAACGGAATCAGATGCGACCTACCCTTCTCAGATCCGGGCCCGGCCAGGAGCCCGAAGCGAGTAACGGAAGCCCCGATTCCCTCGACGAGCTGTACCAGCAGTATGGGCCCGACATCAAGCGTTGGGCTCGGCGACTGGCAGGTCCGCAGGCCGACCTGGAAGATCTACTGCACGACGTCTTTCTGGTCGCTGTGCGGCGCTCTTTCGTCAGTCGCGGGGAGGGCAACGTGCGGACTTGGCTCTTCCGTATCACGGACCACGTTGTACGCACCCGACGGCGGCGTGCTTTCATTCGTGGCCTCCTGTTCCGTCGACACCAGGACGCGATGGTGGCTGCGACACCGACGCCCGCCACACCCCAGGAGGAGGCAGAACGACGCGAGCAACACCATCTGCTCTACCGCGCCCTGGATCGACTTGCGGATAGCTACCGGACCACTCTGATCCTGTACGAGATCGAAGGCTTATCGGCCGAAGAGGTTGCCGCGTTGACCGGGGTGCCAGTCGGCACCGTCTGCGTGCGGCTGCATCGGGGAAGAGCCAAGCTGGTCGCGTACCTGTTGCGGGGGTGCCAACGATGAAAGAGCGCATCTCGGTGCCGGTTCGCATGGTCGACTTGCCTCCGCAGGATGACCCGGCCAAGCTAGCGGTGCTGGTCCGCAGCGCAATGCGAACTCCCGTCGAGGACGTGCCGCTGATCAGATGGCGCGTCCGCAACACTTTGCGAAGGCGGGGCGAGAAGCGTCGCCGCATGCTGCGCGTGGTCCTGGTGGGATCGTTTCTATTCCTCGCTGGCGGCGTGGTGGGCGCGGTGATGGGGCCGGTCCTCGCCTCGCGAGGCAAGTCCGGAGCTCCGGCGCGGTTGAACACGGTCGCGCCTTCAACACGTGCGGCGCACAAGCGATCCCGGACGCTCCCGCCACCACCCACACCGGTCGAGGACGTGTTCGAGGAAGAGGCCCCGCGCGCGTCTGGCTCACTGGACCCGGCGGAACAGCCAACGCCGTCGGGTGCGGCGAAATTGTCCATGCAAGTGCCCTCCGGCCAGTCCGCCGTGCCCGCCCCACCGCCAGCACCCGGGGAAGTCATGCAATCTGCCGAGCAGCGCACCCCCGCAGCCCGTACCGCACCTGCTGCGCAGTCTGCACGTGGTGCTACGCCAGCGGCTGGCAGACTGGCTTACGCAAGCCCGGCCGTCGTGGTGGCAAAGCAAGCCCCAGCGCCCTTGGTTGCAGTGCCTGTCGTCTCTCACGGTCCGACGATGGCGTGGCCATCGCTCGGCGAAGCCGCACTGTCGCCGCCCTCGCCGCCCATGCAGACCGCGCCGGCCGCCGATGCCACGGGCAAAGCAATCGCTTCAGCAAGTCCGTTGGAGAATCGACAGCGCACGCTTCGCGATCTCACCGCGGTGCCTATCACATTACCCTGGGCGCCCAACCGACTCGCGACGGCCCCGGCGCCCATCCCGAGAAGCGTGCCGAATGCAGTTGCACGCCCGGTTGCTGCCCCCGAGACTCATGCCGCAGGACTGGCGAGCGAACAGGCACTGCTGACCAAAGCATTTCGCAGTCTGCGCTCCACGCGCGACGCGAATGCGGCGCTGGCAGTGCTGGACGAGTACGTGGCCCATTTCCCGACGGGCGCGCTCACGCCCGAGGCAGCCAGGTTGCGTACCGAAGCCCTGTTGCTCCTGGGTCGGAAGCAGGCCGCTCTGGCCGAGCTCGAACGGGACGACCCGAGCGCCATTCTGGCCGGAGACGAACGGCGTCTGCTTCGTGGCGAGCTGCGCGCAGCGGTGGGCCGGTGGCGAGCGGCGGCCGAGGACTTCGTCGCCGTCGCGCACAGCAACGCCGCAGGAGGCGCACCTGCCGACGCAAAGTCGAGCGAGCGGCTTGAACGGGCGCTGTGGGGACACGCCTCTGCATGCAGCCATTTGGGCGACGATGCGGGCGCGCGTTCGGTTCTGCAAGAATACCTGCGTCGCTTTCCTCATGGGCGTTTTGCCGCCGATGCAGCGCACTTGCTCGGCGACCAGCGTTGACGATGACGGCAGATTCACACACGAGGCCGTCGCTGCCCACAAGATCGGCGGTCGTGGTCGTGCTGGTCGCGCTATCGACTGCAGCGCCGCGCGAGACCGTCGCGGCCGAAAGGCTGGCCATCGAAAGCAACTCGGACTGTCCGTCGGCAGAGGCGGTCCGCAAGGCCCTGTTCGGGCTGCGCGCGGCCGACGACTGGCCGAGCACCACGGTGTCCATCCAGGTCAAGGAACAAGGGATCTTCGTGGATCTGGGAACGAGCGGCGCAAGTCGAAGGACGATTCCCGTGGCTCCCAACTGCGATGCGCGGGCGGCGACGGTTGCGTTGGTGGTGGCGACCTGGACCAACGACCTTCCAGCGCAGACGGTGACTTCGCCTGTTCTGCAACCTGCCACGTACATGTCAGCGGGGCGGCGTTCCTCCGAGACGTCGTCCGCCAACGCTCGGCTCGGACGACATGAAATTGGCGGCGGCCTGCTCGCGGCGATCGGAGGAGGGATCGCACCCGGAATTCGGGTCGAGCTCGTCAGTCTGCGGGGTGACAGCGGCGTGGGGTGGCTGGCAGGCCTCGTGGTGCCAGCCGCGCGCGAGTTGGCGGTCGGCAGTGGCAAGACGGCCTGGACGCGCGCCTCAG
>PMLH01000304.1 GCA_003159055.1 Myxococcales bacterium | reverse complement strand
AACCCTTTTAGGGTTTCCATCACAAACTTTCCGCTGCCTTCTTCGCGCGAATCAGCTCGGCGATACGAAGCATGCGCCGGACGGCTGAAACGTTGGCCACGACGCCGACGATGAAAAGCGTAATCTCCACCGGCAGCTCGCGGCCGTACGAGACGGTTGCGAAGACGTGCTCGCCCGGCAGGACCAGCTCCCACAGCGGGACGAAGGTGCAGCCGACGAGCACGTACACGGCGCGCTCGGCTCTGCGCATGGCCCCTTTGGGCGGCGCGACGCCCAGGGCCTCGGCCTTCGCCGTGGTGTAGCTGACCATGAACGAGCCCAAAATGGCGCCAAGGCAGATGACGGTGGCCACCGGGCTGTGGCGGAAATACACGGCCAGACCCGCCAAGAGCAGGTACTCGACGTAGCGATCGACCGCAGCGTCGAACAGCTCGCCCACGTCCGACATGCTGTTGTAGCGGCGGGCCAGCATGCCATCGACCATGTCACAGAATCCGGAACCGGTCGCAAGCAGAGCCCCCATGCCGAAATGGCCCTGGGCGATAAGAATCGCGGAAACCAACGCCGGCACCAGGGAGAAGGCGGTGACCATGTTCGGCGTGACGTGGAGCTTGCACAGCACGTTGACCAGTGGAGTGAAGAGCTTGTAGGCCACTTCCATGATTCCGCGGCCGAGCATGACGCCCCCGTGTCCGTCGAGGCGCCTGTTGCGGGCCCGCGAGGGCAGAATCGCGAACACGCCCCAGGTGACCGCGACGAGAATCACGAATGCCGAAAGGAGCAAGGAACAGATGAGATCCGCCATTTGCACGCATAGTGAAGGAATTGTCCCCTGCCTTCAAGCGGTGCGTTGGCTGCAAAGCCGCAACGACCGGCTTGACTCGACCATGCCCAGCTTGCTCTAGTCTGCCGGTCATGGCGGCTGATCGGGACCGGCTCGTCGAGCAGCATCTGCACCTCGTGCACTCGATTGCCAGCAAGCTGCACCGGCGCCTCGGCAAGACCATGGAGCCCGGCGACCTGGTGGGCTATGGCACGCAGGGGCTGCTCGAGGCGGCCAAGAAGTACGACCCGAAACAGGGGACCGCGTTCAGCACCTTCGCCTACTACCGCATTCGCGGCGCGATGTTCGACGGCATGCGCACCATGGCGTGGTACTCACGTGCGAACTACGCGCGTTTTCGGGCCGAGGAGCGCGAAAACGCGTACCTGGCCAACGTCGCCGAGCGCGAGGCTGCGGAGCGGGCGGCACAGCCGTCATCGCGCCCACCATCGGCGGGCCCCGACAAGGGGCAGTTGCTCGAAGACATCGCCGAGATCTTGGGCGGGGTCGCAGCAGTGCATATCGCCTCCATCGAGGCCGCGCGCGACGTGCCCGACGAGAGGTTCAAGGCGCCCGATGAACAGGTCGAGGCTCTGCAGGACCGCGAGCGGCTGCGCGAGGCGCTCGGCAAATTGCCCAAGCAAGAGCGCCGCCTGATGGAGCTCTACTACTTCGCGGACATGAGCTTGGATTCCGCAGGCGCGAAACTCGGGCTGTCCAAGTCCTGGGCCAGTCGGCTCCACGCCCGCGCGGTAGGCCATCTGCGGGAAGCGCTCGCGGGGGAGCCGTCCTGCTCGGCCGAGTAGCCTTGCCGGCCGTGCCTGCCAAGGGCAACGCCGCTATCGGACGGTCGTTTTGGTGATAGGGTCGCGACATGCGTTGTCTGTGGATTGCGGTGGTCCTCCTGCTCGGCTGCTCGGCAGCGATCGAGCATGGCCTCGACGAACCAGCGGCCAATGACGTCGTGACCGCGCTTGAACGTGCGGGAATCGCGGCCAGCAAGAATCGCGACGACAGCAATGGCGACGGGTTCGTTGTCTCGGTGGCCAAGGCGGACGTGGTGCGCTCGATGGAGCTTCTGCATTCGCTGGGGTTGCCGCGTGGTCGGCGCGCCGGTTTTGGCGAGGTTTACAAACAGACGAGCCTGCTGCCCACGCCGACCGAGGAGCGCGCAAAATACGTCGAGGCGCTATCCGGCGAAATTGCAAAGACCCTGGAAACGGTGGAAGGCGTCGCAAGCGCGCGGGTTCATCTGGTCCTGCCAGAGCCCGACCCGCTGGCCATGGATGGCAAGCCTCGCGTGGCGGCCCAGGCGGCGGTCCTGATCAAGACTCGGGCCGACCGCGCACCGCCGATCTCAGAATCGGAGGTGCGAAAGCTGGTCTCAGGCAGCGTGCCAGGGCTTGAGCCCGCTGCCGTCGGGGTGGTGTTCACAAGAGCCGCAGAGACGCCGACCGAGACCGCTGGAGTGGTCGCGCTCGGGCCATTGCGAATGACCGCCGGCAGCCGAACCATCCTGGTCGCGGTGGTGGCGATTGGCTGTGCCTTGCTCGGTCTGCTCGCGGTTCTCGTTCTGGTGATGGCCAGGCGACTGGCGACCCAGGGCAAGAGTTCTTAGGAACTGGCAGCCGGAGCCGAGTCCGGATCCGGCCGCCGGCTCCGGTCCCTCGGCTCCGGTCTGCTTAGCCCGAGAGCTTCTTCTTCAAGGCGGCGAGGGCATCGTCTAGGGACTTGTCTTCGTCGAGCTGTTCCAGTTTGCGTTCGCTGGCGAGCTTTTCGGCGGTTCGACCTGCAAGCTCGTCGGAAAGTCCGGCTTCTGCTTCGAGCGTGTCGATCTTTCCCGACATGCGTTCGAAATCCGCAAACGCCGAGGTGCCGTCCGACAACGGGCTCCGCCCTTTGGCCGCGCGGGCCTTCTCGCGCAGGGTGCCCTGGCGCAACTTGACGTCCTTGACTCGCAATTCCAGCGCGCGCAGTCCAGTCACCAGCTTCTCCACCTCGACCTTTTGTTCAGCGGCGGCCTTCTCGATCTCCAGCCGGTCGGCTTCCTTCTGCGCCTTTCGTCGCAGGGCCTCTTTGGCCATGGCGTCATCGCCCGTCTGCACAGCACGCGCGGCATGGTCTTCCCAAGACTTCGCTTCGGCCGTCAGGTCCTCGGCTTGTTTGGTCAGCCGCTTCTCCCCCGCCATCGACGCCGCCACCTCGGCGCGCGCCTGCCGGATGGAATCCTCCATGTCCAGGACGAGTTGATCGATCTCCTTCCCGGGATCCTGCATCTTGTCGATGAGATCGTTGAGGTTCGATTTCACGAGGGTCGAGAGGCGGTCGAGGATGCTCATGCGGGGAGTCTATCCCGGAACCCGCCCTTGGCTAGGCGTCGACACCGGAACCGGCAACCGCGGCCGGAACCGGAACCGGCTCCGGAACCGGCCACCGGTCCCGGATTTTCGCGGCGTCGGCGCTTGGATTTTGTTAGCCTGGCCGGGATGCTTCTTCGCGAGATCGTCGGCCAAGATCACGCGGTCGCGCTTCTGTCGCGCGCGGTCGCGTCTTCGCGGCTGTCCCATGCTTGTGTTTTCGACGGTCCCGAGAGCGTGGGGAAGCGATCGGCTGCGCTCGGGTTGGCGTTTGCGTTGTGCTGCCCGGAAGCGCCAGGCGAGGGCTGCGGGCGTTGCGATACCTGTCATCGCATCGCCACCGGCCAGCACCCCGACGTGCTTTCATTTGCGCCGGCTAGCCAGCAATACATCATCGACCAAGCACGGGAAATCGTGGCCATCGCCTCGACCCGCCCGCACGAGGCGCCTGTGCGCTTGGTGATTCTCGACCAGGCCGATCGCCTGAATCCAAGCTCGGCGAATTGTCTGCTCAAGACCCTGGAAGAACCCTTCCGCGGCAATCACTTGATTCTCGTGACCTCGGCGCCGGATCGGCTGCTGCCGACGATCCGTTCGCGCACCCAGCGGGTTCGCTTCGTGGCCCTGTCCACCGCGGCGCTTACCGAAATCGCCGTGCGGCGTGGCGCTTCGCCCGCGCAGGCGGAAACCGCGGTGGCGCTGGCGGCCGGCCAGGCCGGTCGCCTTCTGCAGATCCTGGAAACCGAGGCAGAATCGGATTTGTGGGTCACGGTGAACAACCTTCGCAAGGCGGCCGCGGGCAGGGGCGCCTCGCCCATCTTCGACGCCGCCGCCGAGTTTTCCGACAAAGAAAGTCGCCAGGATTTGCCCGAGGCGCTGGCGCTGCTTGCGCGGCTCTACCGCGATGCTCTTGTGACTTCGGCCGGCGCGGACGACATGGCACTTCTGCGCGACCGCGACAAGGATCTGCAAAACCTCGCAACACGCGCGCGCAAAGACCACGATTTGCGTACAATACGGTCAGCCCTCGGCGCAGTGGTGGAAGCATCGGCTGCGCTGTCGTCCAATGTGAACCCCGTGACCGCACTCGAAAAAATGTTGATGGATCTGCGAACCCTCGAAATGGGCCTTGCATGAGCGAAGACAGCAGCCCGTCCGAGATAGCCCGCGAACGCTCGCAAGGCACTGCGCGGCCGGAGGCCCGCAACATCGCGCGGGTGCGCCTCGTGCGAAACGGGCGAACGCTGGATTGCGATTGCGGGCCGCTGGCCTTGCGCCAGGGTGATCAAGTGGTGGTCGACGACCGACGCGGAACCGCGCTGGCCATGGTGACGATTCCGCCCAGCGTGCGCGAAAGCAAGGGCGACCGGGGACGCGTGATTCGAAAGGCCGAGCCGCGCGATGTGGCTCGGGCCGAGCAGGAGCACAAGCGCCAGCAGGACGCTTTGAGCTTCGCTCGCCAGCGCGCGCGGGCATTGGGTCTGCCCATCAAGTTGTTCCGCGCCGAAATCGGGCTGGGAGCCGACCGGGCCACGCTCTTCTTTTCCTGCGAGCAGCGGGTCGATTTTCGCGCTTTGGTTCGCGATCTGGCGGCCCACCTGCACGCACGGGTGGAAATGCGCCAGGTTGGCGTGCGCGACGAATCGAGGCTGACGGGTGGCATCGGCTCGTGCGGGCGCGAGTTGTGTTGCTCGACCCACCTTTCGCACTTTGCGCCGGTGTCGATCAAGATGGCAAAGCACCAGCGTTTGGTCTTAAACCCGACGAAGATCGCGGGGCAGTGCGGGCGGCTCAAGTGCTGCCTGGTCTACGAAGACGATTTGTACGTCGAGCTGTCGAAGGGGTTGCCGAAGCCCGGGAAGAAAGTCGAGACGCCCGAAGGTATCGGCCGCGTCGATGACCTCGACGTGCTTGGCGGACGCGTGCGGGTTTCGTTCTTGGAACGGCCGCCCATGACGTTTGCGGCTTCCGAGGTGCGTCTGCTTGCGAGCCCAACGGGCGCGCCGGTGACGCCGACGCCGCAGCCCCAGCAGAGCCCATCGTCAGAACTTGAGGACATCAGCAGCGACGAGCACTGCGACGACCGGGACGACGAGCCGGACAAGAGCTAGGAGCCCTGTCGCGGTAACCGCTCCGCGTCGCGTGGCGGGCGGAG
>PMLH01000258.1 GCA_003159055.1 Myxococcales bacterium | reverse complement strand
TTCTTTCCGAACCGCTGCTTGATGGCCCCTAGAATGGAGCTCGAGGTGCTGCGATATTGCTTATTCTCCATGCGAACCGTCCTCGTACGGCAATTGGAAGTAGGCGCGATACTGTGCAAATCCCGCGTCGGCACGCGACCGGTCGACTCCGAAATCCTCCAACTTGTAATGATGAACGCCGTATTTGTGCTGGCGGCTGCCTTCCCTCTGTTCCAGCATGGACCGGCGTGCCCCGTCGGAAATCGAGATCGAGGCGTCACCGTAGATTCGCTCCACTGTACGCATCGGCTCTTGCACGAGATCGTAGTAGACCACGTCGGTGATCTGGCCGGCCCCGCCCGCCTGGCGGAAAGCCATGGCTCGTTTCACCATACGCGTGACCTTCCTCGTCCAAAAAGCCCCGACCTCCTCAGGGGTCACGTCCGCGCTGAAAATGTGCATGGCGTGGTAGGCCATGCTCAGAAAAGAAGCCAGGTTACGCAAAGGATCTCGGTGCGTGTGGACGATGCGCGCGCCTGGGCAGACCCGCGTGAGCACATCCAGCCACTCCATGTGGTGTGGGCTCTTGAGCACCCAGTGCGTCTGACCCGCCCCTTTCTGCCACTGCAAGAGCAGCAGAAGCTTCTTCATGGTGCGATAGGCTGGCTCTTGGTCCTGTCTTTCTAGCCAGGCCGAATACTCGGGCAACAGCATGGTAGCTTCGGGGACGGTGCTCAGGAATGCCATGTCCAGCAGCAGAACCTCTTCCTCCGGCGCACTGTGCTCCACCGGGTGAATGGCAAAGAACTCGGGCGCCATGTATCGAAGCACGCGTTCGCTGGTGCGTGCGACGGAAATGCGCCTTCTTCTCTCGTTCCTTCTGTCAAGGGGCGCCGGGTTCAGCGCTTCCCAGCTGAGCAGGCTGTACGCCGCAGGATCTGCCGCCAACAGACGATGGAGGAACGTGGTGCCGGTGCGCTGCAAGCCGGTGACCACGATCGGAGGCCTGAGCTCCTGTTCGACGATGTCCGGGTGCTTGCGGAAGATGGCCTCGGCGCGCAGCCGGTTTTGCAACAGGCCCAGCAGTCTTTGCTTGGTGATGAACCGGCCCCAGGGATGCAGCCGGGCTTCTTCGTTGAGCGACGTGAGGAGCCGCCGAAGCGCGGGTCTCCAGCTGTCATCGTCGAAATCTCGGCCCCAATCCCGCAGGCCACTCTTTCGCACGGCCGCGTCGATCAGGGCACCTTCCTCCAATTTTGTCTGAATACCGGCGAGGTTGAACAGACGAATGGGCAGGCGATAGCGCGGGATCCTCATCGGGGTAGATTCTGTAGCTCGGCGGTCATGAGCTTGCGCACCTGTACAGGGGGAAATTCAGCGCTTCGCACCCAGCGCAGGCTCATCGTCCCGCAGCGATGGTAGGCGGTGTCGATCCAATTGCCCAGCCCGGGATCCTTGTGAGCAACCAGGATGCGCACCGAGCCATCTGGGCGGCATTCGGCGCTGTGCTTGTTGAGCGTGATCTGGAAGTAGCGATAGTCGAGCGATTCAATCCAGTAGTTGTTCAGCTGAAAATTCCAGTATTGGCACTTGGGCGGGGTGAAGGTCAGTTCGAGGCATTCGGCCTCTCCAAGCGCCCAGTACGAATGGTAGTAGGCGATGTTCGGGTCACCCCCAGCCGCCCCGGAGATCTCGGGTGGATGGCGGGGCAGGGTGTTGGCGTGCTTCTTCCAGTCGCGCGACCACTTGGCAAAGAACAGCGACGAGCCCGTGACGAAGAGCCCGGCACTGGTGAGCCCCTCGTCTAGCATTTGCGCCGTGAGTGGTCCTGGCACGGGATCCCCGCCAATGCGCTCGATGTGGAGCTCCGCCGGCTGCTCGGCGCTCTTGTCGAGGAAGGTCTGGCGCGCTAGCACAATGCGCGAGCTTGCGCTCATGGGCAGCCAGTTCACGTCGCCCGCGGGCTTGTGGACTGAAACGATGATCTCGAAGGAGCCGTCGGGACTCATCTTCAGATCATCGGCTTCGAGCGAACCGCTGACCTGGGGCTCGTCCTTGGTGTAATCGGCCAGTTGGGTGGCGAAACCCAGGTAGAAGGCCGTTCCGCGCTTGCCCCAGACTCGGTAGCGGTATGGACCGCTGATGCGTGCGCTGACGTAGAAGTTGTCGGGATTGTCAGCGCCCAGCTTCACCGTCTCATGCACCATGCGCTGGAAGGTGGGGGAGAGCGGATCTGCGTATTCGATGAAGGCTTCCAGCCCACCCCGGACGAGACGGCTTAGGTAGCGATAGCCTTCTGCCTGGTTAAAGGCGTCCTTGGGCGAACCAGGGAACAACATCGCCGTGCCCGCGGCTTTGATGGTGTCGCAGTACTCTTCGCCATGCCTTGCCTGTCAGGATGCGATCCTCATGCACATCCTGCATGGTTTTGCCCTGTAGCTTCAGTTTCCACAGATTGAACTTCTGGAAGAGTCCGAGCAGTAGAAGGAAGACTTTCTTCATCGCGGCGGAGTATCCGTCGCTTCTTGCCCTTCGCCAACTGGTTGCTCACGCCCTGGAATTGCCGGGCGATCGGCTTGGACCGAGCGGGCCTCGACCGGGCCTTTTCGGGCTGCCCGCCGTCGCGATCTCGCCGGTTTCGTGCCACAATGGGCGCGATGTTTCCTCGGTCAGCGCGCGTACTGTCGAGCATCCCCTATCTGGTGTTTTGCGCCATCGCATCGGTGGCCCTTGGGCCGGGTTGCGTGGACCTGACACCGCCCTGGGAAGGTTCCGCCGCCAACAGGGATGCTACCCGCGATGCCGCCGGTAACGGCAGCGGCGGCAACCAACCTGTGCTTGTCGATGCATCAGGAATGGGTGGGGAACCGACCGCTGGAACCGTCGAGACAGGTGGCGGTGGCGTTTTTGTTGGAAGCGTCGGAGCCGGCGGCGGCTCGGGAGCGAGCGGCGGCGCGGCTGACGTGCTCGGGCCTGGCTCGGGTGGCGCGATCGATACCAGTGGAACGGGCGGCAGGGGCAACGACGCCAGCGGCGCTGGAACTGGCCCAGAGGCGGGAGCGAGCAGTGGCACGATTGACGTGCCCTTGCCTGGTTCCGGTGGGGTCATGGCTACCAGCGCGGATGGAGCCACGGGCCAAGACGAATCAGGAACCGGCGGTGCTGGCGGTAGATCCGCTGCGGGGGACGATGCACCTCTTGCAGCCGGCGGCGCCCCTGGAACCGGCGGGGAGGCGGGATGCGACGGAGCTGGCAGCGGCGGGGGTTGGACGGGCGGAACTGGCAGCGGCGGAACCAGCAGCGGCAGCGGTGGGGCGGGCAGAGCTGGCAGCGGTGGAACCAGTAGCGGCAGCGGTGGGAGCGGTGGCACGGGGACCGTCAACCCCGGCGACATCGTGATCAATCCATCGACGACCTTCCAGACGATGGACGGATTCGGAGCAGCCGACGTGTGGGCCAGCAACCCCTTGAACACAGCGCAGGTGACGCTCTTCTTCGACCCAGTCAACGGCATCGGCCTGTCCTTGCTACACATCGGCATGGACCCAGACGGGCAGCCGATGTACTCGAGCGCGGTCGCCGATGCGCAGGCAGCCTCCGAGTTCGGCGTCAAGGTGTGGGCATCGGCGTGGTCGCCTCCGGCAAACACCAAGGGAAACAGTAACGTCAATTGCACCGACTCAAACACGACGCACTTGCTCACCAGCGGGTACGACTCGTGGGCCTCGGCGCTCGCTGGGTTCCCGGCTACATTCAAGAACCTGAGCGGAGTGCAGCTCTACGCTATCTCGGTGCAAAGCGAGCCGGATTCTTGCTCGAACAGCCATGCGAGCTGTCTCTACTCAGCCGCCGAGATGGTCAACTTCATCGGGGTGCTGGGCCCAAAGCTCGCGGCGTTGAGCCCGCCGGTGAAGCTGCTCGCGGCCGAGTCCGCCCAGTGGTCCAACCTGTGGAGCGGCAGCAATTATGGCAACGCCATCCTGAACGACTCGGCGGCCAGCGCTGCGGTCGCCATCGTGGCGACGCATGACCGTAGCGCCAGCGGACTCACTCGCCCTTCGCCGCCAGCGACCAACACCCACCCCATCTGGCAGACCGAAGCCTACGACGAATCGGGGACGACAAGCCCGGACATCGGCCATGGCATCAGCATTGCCCAATCTATCTGGGCGGCGGTCACCAGCGGGGGGGCGAGCGCGTGGCACTACTGGTGGCTGGTCACTCTGGGCAACGACGCTGAGGGACTGCTGCTGCAGAACGGCGATACAAGCAACCCGCCCAAACGCCTGTATACGGTGGGCAACTTCAGCAAGTTCGTCCGCCCTGGCTACCTACGAATCGGCGTGTCCGACTCGGTCCCCTCAGGGGTGCAGATGGCAGCATTCTTCAACCCAGCGGACAGCACCGTCGTCATCGTGGCCATCAACAGCAACACCAGCGCCCAGTCGGTGTCCTTGTCCATCTCAGGGACGACGGCGCCCAGCCAGGTCACCCCCTGGGTCACCTCGGCGAGCGACAACCTCGCCTCACAGACCGCCATTCCGCTGTCCGGCGCTCGCTTTTCAACGACCCTTGCCGCCCAGACTGTCACGAGCTTCGTCGGAAAGCCGTAGCGGCCCACGGCGAGCGGGCAGATGCGGCGACGATATGTTTCGTCCGGCGAGTATCGAGCGCAACGCCCAATGCGGGCACGGGCGGTCCAGGCCTGCCCGGTTACCCTTGTCTCCCCGGCGATTCTGCCCCGCTGCGCAAGGCCTCCCACAGCCTGGAATGGTTGAGCAGAATGTCCTTGATTTCCGCCAGCACCGCGGCCGAATTCAGCACCTTGGTGCTCATGGTGGTGTGCGCTTCCTGGGCGTCCATGACGGCGTTCATCAGCTCGCTGTTTAGATCAGGGGAATTGCCAAACTGTTCCTTGGTGTTGCTCGACGCTTGCTGCTTCAGGGTTTCCGATTCCATCAGCTTGCCCATGAGGACGTGATTCACGTAGACCAGTTGGTCGTCGCCCGCACCGCCGGTGAAGAGCGGCGAGCCGTTGAGCACGATGCCAAACCGGCTGCCGCCGTCCTTGGCAGGGCGCATTTTGGAAATGAGGTGCAGCAGGAACAGCAGCGAGCCGTCGCTGACCCGGGGCAGGCCTGGGCCGAAGCGGCCGTTGAAACCGTCTGTCTCGGCCTCCTTGCGAATTTCCTTTTCGATCTTCTTCCACTCGACGCCGAAGGGCGGATTGGAAAGGGCGTAGTCGAAGGTCTTGTCGGGCAAACCGTCGGCGGACAAGGTGTTGCCAAAGATGATGTTGGCGATGTCCTGCGCCTTGATGAGCATGTCCGCCTTGCAGATGGCGTAGGACTCGGCGTTCAGCTCTTGCCCGTACATCACGAGGCGCGCCTTGGGGTTGTGCGCGGCGATGTGCTCACCAGCCACGCTCAGCATGCCCCCGGTGCCAGCGGTCGGATCGTAGATGGAACGAACCACGCCAGGCTTTTTCTTCTGGCTGGGATGTGCGGCCCGGGATGCGCGACCCAAGCTAAGTCCCGGACGAGTGGCTGGATAGCGCGTGTGCCGAAACCGCCGTGGAGAAGCGAGCTCTCGTGGAACTGATGTGCTTGCTTGGCGGGCAGCCGCACGCCCTCTCAGAGGGAGACCTGCCGGACGTGTCACCGCTGGCGCTGTTGGTTACACCGGCAAGACGGGCCTCTTGCGGGGGTAGCCGCCGTTGATCTTTTCGGTCAGGGTGGCGTAGCGGCGGATGAGCTCGTCGCGTAGGTCGTCGCCGCTGACGATGGCGTCGATGTGCAGGTCCGAGGCGAGCTTGAGGATGTTGATGTCCTCGCGGTACGCGCGGCGCAGGTCTTCGACGTAGGCGGCGCGTTCGGCCTCGGGAAGCGCGGCGATCTTGTTGGCGTACACGGCGTTGACCGCGGCTTCCGCGCCCATCACCGCGATGCTGGCCTGGGGCAGGGCCAACGTG
Source organism: Myxococcales bacterium (assembly GCA_003159055.1). The sequence continues at coordinate 16,273 of PMLH01000258.1, read as the reverse complement.
GCGTCGGTGTCGAAGGCGGGGCCGCACATCGCGAACAGCCCGGCGCCGTAGGCCTTGCGCAAGATCACCGAGATCTTCGGCACGTTTGCGTCGGAAATGGCGGAGATCATCTTGGCCCCATGGCGGATGATGCCGGTGCGCTCGACCGCGCTGCCAATCATGAAGCCGGGAACGTCGGCGAGAAACAGCAGCGGAATGTCGAAGGCGTCGCACAGCCACACGAAGCGCGCTGTCTTGTCGGCGGAATCGATGAACAGCACGCCGCCTTTCCATTTCGGCTGGTTCGCGACGATGCCGATCGCGCGCCCGCCCAGGCGGGCGAAGCCGGTGACAAGCTCCCTTGCGTAGCGCTTCTTGATTTCGAAAAAGCTGCCTTCATCGACCAAGCTGTCGATCAGGGTCAGCATGTCGAAGGCCTGGTTCTGGTTCTCCGGCATGATGTCGTCGATGCGCTTGCGCCCGGCGGGTTCGCGCGGGGCAACGTCCGGGACGTGGGCACCGGCGTGCTGGGGCATGGTCGCCAGGTACGTGCGCGCGGCGGCCAGGCAGGACTGTTCGTCCTTGGCCAGCAAGTCGGCGCAGCCGGACACCTCGCAGTGCATGCGCGCGCCGCCCATTTCCTCCAGCGTGGTCTTTTCGCCGATCACCATTTCCGCCATGCGCGGCGAGCCGAGGTACATCGAGGCGTTGCCTTCCACCATGAAGACGACGTCGCAGAAGGCGGGAATGTACGCGCCGCCCGCCGCGGATGGGCCGAACAGGAGGCAAATCTGCGGTATTGCGCCCGACAGCCGAACTTGATTGCGAAAGATGCGGCCGGCGTGGCGGCGGCCAGGGAACATGTCCAGCTGGTCGGTGATGCGCGCGCCGGCTGAATCCACCAGGTACACCAGCGGCATGCGCTGGCGGCCGGCGACTTCCTGGATGCGCAGGATTTTTTCGACCGTGCGCTCGCCCCAGGAACCGGCCTTGACGGTCTGATCGTTGGCCATGATGGCCACCGGTCGGCCGTGGACTTTTGCGATGCCGGTCACCACGCCGTCGGCGGGCAGATCCTTGGCGATGGCATTGGCGTAGAGGCCGTCCTCGACGAAATCCTTGCCGCCGTCGTCGCACAGAAGCGCGATGCGCTCGCGACAGAAGAGTTTGCCAGCTGCCTTGTTCGCGTCATGGTACTTCTGCGCGCCGCCCTTGCGGATCCTCTCTGCCAGCGTGCGCAGCTCATCACTCTTGCTCATCGCGCGCAGTTTACACGAGGTTGGCCCGAACCAAGCCGGCTACCTCGCCTGGCTTTCGCCGATCGCTTCGGCGACGGCTTTGCGAAGCGACTCCTGCACCTGCGTCGGCACCGAGGGCGTCGGTAACGAGCTGCACACCGCGAGCGTCTTCTTGAGCGAATCGCACAAGCTCTTGCAGTGCGGACAGCCTGCGAGGTGCGCTTCCATCTTTGCACACACGTCGGGGCTGATTTCGTCTTCCAGCTTCTTCGACAGCATGGTCAAGACGTCCGGGCAGGACGCCAGCGCCGGTGAGGACGGCTCTTCGCCGATCAGCCCAAGCAGGCTCTCGCGCAACGCAGCCCTGGCTCGATGCAATCGACTCTTCACCGCCGCCACGCTGACGCCAGTCACCTCGGCGACTTCGGTGGCGCTCAGCCCTTCGATATCGCGCAGAACGATCACCTCACGCCACTCGGGGTCCAGCTGGTCGAGCGCAGCCGCCACCATCTCTCTGGTTTCTCGGCCGAGCAGCGTCTGCTCTGGCGTCGGCGCCGCGACGCTTGTGTCGGACGCGGTTTCCTGCGAAACCTTGTCGAGCGGTTCGTGATGCGCGGGCGCACCTTTGGTTCGCCGCCGCTTCTTGATGCAAAAGCTGCGCGCAACGGTGTAAAGCCAGGTCGAGATCGTCGCCTCGCCGCGGAACTCGCGCATGGTTCGGACCAGCGTGAGCAAGGTCTCCTGCGCGACGTCTTTCGCATCCTCGACGTCTCCGCACATCTTCACGCCGAATCCGAACACGCGCTGCTGGTGGTTTTCGAGCAAGCGAGAAAGCGCCGCAGGGTCTCCGCGTCGGGCTGCCGCGATCAGGGTGGACTCCGAGGCTGTGCTTTCGTTCTCGCTGGACATGGCGGGAGTCTAGCAGCCCGCTGGAGCCGGAAGGTTGCTGTGGGCGATTCTGAATCCTTTTCCTTTGCGGTGGCTCTCAAGCTTTGAAAGGACGAGTTCCATGGCAACCACAGCGCTTACGCAAGAGAATTTCGAGAAGACCGTCGGGCAGGGCATCGTTCTGGTCGACTTCTGGGCACCCTGGTGCGGCCCGTGCCGGGCTTTCGGTCCCATCTTCGAAAAGACCTCGGTCGCCAACCCCGACGTCACGTTCGCCAAGGTGAACACCGAAGACGAGCCCAGCCTGGGTGCAGCGTTCGGCATCCAGGCCATCCCGACCTTGATGGCGTTCCGCGACGGTGTGCTCTTGTATCAACAGGCAGGCGCGTTGCCAGCATCTGCGCTGCAGCGTCTGATTGACGAGGTCAAGACTCTCGACATGCAGGAGGTCGTCGCCCAAGCGAAGGCCGCCAACGAACATGCCGCCTGACGTCCTCACCACCGCGCCAACCGGCGTGGTCCAGAAAGGAAGAGCGAAGATGATCCTCCACACCCTTGCCTATGTCGCTGGCGGGGCCGCTTTCGGGTTCGGTTACCACAAGATCGTCGGCTGCAGCAGCGGCGCCTGTCCGATCACCGCCAATCCCTACATTTCGACTCTGTACGGAGCGTTGATGGGATTCTTGGTGGGCGGGGGAATCGGGCGATAGGGAACCTGGGGAGCCGGAACCGACCGCCGGAGCCGGAACCGGCCACGGAACCGGATCCAGCCGGCGGCCCCCGGCCACAGTGTCAGATCACATCCACCTGCTGTAGGGCGCGGACCTGCTTCTCGTCGAGCTTGTACACGCAATCGAAGAGCTGCTGTCTGAAGGAGGCCGGGCCCTCGGACTTCTTGACTGCCTGCTCGGCCGCGATTTCGTAGCAGACCAGACCGGCGGCGGCGGCTTCCGGGGTTTGGTCCGGCATGGCCCCGACGAAGGTTCCAATCACCGACGTTGCCATGCAGCCGGTGCCGACCAGGCTGGCCATCATCGGGTGCCCGTTGCGCACCAAGAACAGCTTGCCCTGGCCGGCCACGATGTCTTCCGCGCCGGTGATCACGACTGTGCAGCCGCGCTTGGCGGACAGAGACTTCGCAATCTCTCGCAGATCGACGGACACTTGGCCGGCATCAACGCCCTTGGTTTCCACCGCCTGGCCGGCGATGCGTGCAATCTCTGAGCTGTTGCCCTTGATCACGTCGATGTGGGTGCCGTTGATGATTTCCATGGCTTTCTCATCGCGGAAGCTGGTCGCGCCGGCGCCGCACACGTCGAAGACCACCGGAATCCCTTTCCGGTTTGCGGCCGCAGCCGAGATCTTCATGCTCTCGACCACCTCCGACGTCAGCGTCCCGATGTTCAGCACCAGCGCCGATGCGATACCGGTCATCGCTGCCGCTTCTTCCGGTGCATGAGCCATCACGGGTGAAGCGCCGAATGACTTCACAATTTGCGCGCAGTCGAAGATGGTGACCCAGTTGGTGATGTGGTGAACCAGCGGTCGCTTCTCCCGCACCGCCTGGAGGAAGGAGTAGATGTGCATCGAGCTTTCCTTTCGAACGCGTAGGATGAACAGCGGCAGGGGAAAGATCGACCCCAAAACGCGTTGCCGTCTTCGCGCGCCATCTTTGCACACTTGGCACGGTAACGCTTGAGTGCAGGTCGGCGAATGATTACCCTTCGGGCTGGAGGAGTCCATGGCCGACAGATCGCGCGCTGGTATTGAGATGAATTTCGCCTTTGGCAAGGGCAAGAAACCCAGCTTGCCACCAAGCTCGGGCACGCCGTTTCGCATGTTGGTGCTCGGCGATTTCGGCGGACGCGCAAGCCGAGCCGAGCTACGGTCGCTAGGCGGGTTGCGTCCCCAGCGGGTGGACTTGGACAGCTTTGCCGGGGTTTTCGCCAAACTTGCGCCCAAGGCCCAGATCCGCTTGGGCGAACAACCTCCATTCACACTCGCGTTCACGGATCTCGACGCCTTTCATCCAGATCATCTTTTTTCGACCTCCGATTTTTTTGCACCCATGCGCGAGCTGCGCCGCCAGCTGCAAGACCCCAAGACCTTCGCGATGGCTGCGGCGATGGTGGGCAGTGTGAAGCCGCCCGCGGCGCCGCCGTCGCAGGACCAGGTCGCCGCCCACGCCGACGATTTGCAGCGCCTCCTGGGCAGGGCTCCCAGCGCGCCAGTCGCCGCGGCGCCGACGTCGACCTCGATTGTCGACGGGCTGATCCGCGAGGCGGTGGCACCGCACGTCGTTGCCAAGACCGATCCTCGCCAGGCAGAGACCATCGCTGCCGTCGACGGGATGACCGGCGAGCTGATGCGGGCCGTGTTGCACGATTCCGGCTTCCAGCAGCTGGAAAGCCTCTGGCGCTCTCTCGACGGGCTGGTCCGAACCGTGGAGCTTGACGAGAATCTGCAGATCTTCATTCTGGACGTCAGCCGCGAAGAATTGGCTCAGGACTTCGCTTCAGCGCCCAGCTTGGCTGAAACTGCGATGTACCGGTTGGTGGTCGACCAGGTCGGCGACAAGCCGTGGTCGATGCTTGTCGATGGCAACCGCTACGGTCGCACCAAGGGCGATGCCGCGCTGTTGGCGCGTCTAGGAACCATCGCCCAGGCCGTGGAAGCCGCCGTGGTGGTGGGCACGGACTTCTCGACCTGGAAGGCGGGTTTTTCGTCGGTTGAGGACCAGGGCGCCTGGGCAGCCCTACGCAACAGCCCAGCAGCGACGTCGGTAGCGCTGGCTGCGCCAAGCATCCTCTTGCGAGTGCCCTACGGGAAAGACACCGACGCCACCGAGCGGTTCGCCTTTGCAGAGCAGACCAATCCGCCGACCAGCGAAGGCTACCTCTGGGGATCGGCTGCGTTTTCGGTCGCGCAGTTGATTGCGCAATCTTACGCCGCCGCCGGCGGATGGGATTTCAGCCCCGGGGACGAGTGCATCGTCGGCGATTTGCCCGTGCACATCTTCAAGCAGGACGGCGAATCGGTGCAAACCCCGTGCGCCCAAGCGTGGCTACCGGAATCGGCCATCGACGCGATGATTAAGGACGGGCTGGTCCCCATGGTTTCGGCCCAGGGGCGGGGAGAAGTGCGCATGCCTCGCCTGCAGAGCCTCGCATCTCCGCCCGCGGTCCTGGTTGGCCGCTGGCAGAGTGCCTGAGATCACACCGCCGGACCGCGCCCAGGCTGTTCGCGCAGGCCGCGACATTCCTGTCGGGGCTTCGTCGCCCGGGCGGCCCACTGGTCGTGGAGTTGGTGGTTCTTCGGCTTGGAACGCGCCTTGCTATCTATAGATTTGGAATGCGCAAGGTGCTTCGCAGCAATGCATTTGTGGTAGCTTTCCTGCCGTGGGCCGGTGGCACCAGCATTCTCTTGTTCTCGCCGCGGCGCTCGGAGTGTCCGGGTGTCTGCTCTTTGCCGATCCCATCAACAAGGCGCCCACGGTGACCATCAAGACCCAAGCCACGGTGATCTACCGGAATAGCTCCGTGGACTTCACGGCGACGGTTTCGGATGACAAGGATCCGCCTGCCGCCCTCCAGTTGAGGTGGTCTGTGTTTCCGGCGAAAGAGAATGCTTGCAAGTGGGTCACCGCGGCCCAATTTCTCCCCGGGATCGCGGCCACGCCGATCGACGAGCCATATTCTTTCGAGCCGACAACCCTTGACATCACGTGCGTGTGTGCCGAGGTCACCGACCGCAGCGGCGCCACTGGGTCTGCCTGCTATCCGCCCATCAAACCAGTTATTCCCACGCCAGTCATCGTCGACGAATCGGGCGCTCTCTCGGGTCAGGCGAGGCCGCGTTGCTCGCAGATTCATCTGTTTGCCGAGAACACGGACTACCCAAGTGGGGATCCGCTCCAGACCAGTTGGACCATCGAGTATTCGGGTAGCGATCCGACAGGAAGCTCCGTCCAGCTCTCTGCCTGCGATGGCGTGACCACCAACAAGGCGGCGCACCGTTGCTTCTCCGCGAGCCTGCTCGGGACCTACAAGGTGTCGGTTGCGATCGTCAATAGCGCGGATCCGACAGCTCCGGCGTCGAACACGTCGGACGCGTTCGTGATTCCAGTCAATGTCGATACCCCCCCATGCATTCGGCGCACCGAGCCCGATGTGTATGCACAACGAATCCTGCTTTCGGGCGGCGCCGACCTGGGCGGCAGCTACCAAAGCCGCACCTTCAAAGCCACGAGTGTCGATGATGATTGTGAGCCCTATCCGATGGTCAGTGGCTCGATAGGGCAAACGCAGTTCGTGTGGTCGGTGCTGGACTCGACCGGCTCGGCTGCGGCGAGCTGGGCTCGCCAGACTGACGCCAGTGAGAGTTTCACGGTCAGTCAGGCGAATTTCCCCAATGCCCGCCCAGGTGACACCATCGAAGTTCGCCTTGAGGTGCGCGATACCCCCGTGCAGGCCACCTATGATCGGGGCAAGGGTACCTATTCGGTTTGCCCTGACTCGACCGAATTTTGTTGCGGCACCAGCGACTGCACTGGCGCCAACGCTTGCGTTCGCTGGACAACCTGGACGGTGCAATTTCAGCCATGAGATTCGCTGGCGCCTACTGTCTGCTGGTCGGAGCCGCATGGGCTCTGGGTTGCAGCGCGGCCGGGTCGTCGGTTGGCAGCCCCGGCGGTGGTGCCGGTTTCGGTGGCTTCTCTGGCAGTCAGGGCAGCGGCGGCAGCTGGTTCGCCGGGAGCAGTGGATCCAAAGTGGACGCGGCAGCCTCCAGCAGCGACGCGGGTTCACGCGGGGACGGCGCCGTTGAATCACTGGCCTCCAACCTCGCAACCGACGCCACCAGCTTCAATTGGGATACCCATGTCTGCTCCGGCTGCTCAGGGGGCGGGGGCGCTGGCGGTGGGGGAACGACTGGCGTTGGCCCTGGGGGTGTCTCGGGCGGCTCGGGCGGGAAGGGGCCCGGCGGTGCCACCTCCGGCGGGACCGGCGGTTCGAGTGGCAAGGGCGGGCTGCCTTCTTCCGATGCGGGAGCTGGGGCCAGCGGAAGCGTAGGGGCCGGAGGCAGTGCATCTGTGGGGGGACGAAGCGGCGCTGGCGGAAGCGTCGGCGTGGGCGGAGGTTATTCGGCCGACGCCGCATCCTCGCCGGATGCCGGAGCTGTCGATACCAAGCTCGCGACCGACCTCCCTGTGCCGGCCGACGCTGCGCCCGATGTCCGAGGCGGGGGCGGCAGTGACTCTATGCCCGATTCGGGACCTTCGCAGCTCCCCGACGCCCTGCCGACTTGCGTGGCGCAAATCGTGCCTGTGGTCCCAGCTTTGGCTCGACTCGATCGTCTGGTTGCCGGGTCGAACACCAAGGTCGTTTTGCACGCCGACGTGATCTCGGGCAGCGTGCCGACGGGCGCTTTGTGGTCGTGGCAGGCCTTCTGGGAAGGTTCGCCTCTCTCGGTCCCGGCGGTTGTTGGTACGCAAGACCCTGCCGCGGCGATGTTTCCCATCGTCAGCCCGGGCAACTACACTTTCAGGGCAACATCGGGCGCTTGCCAGGTCGCGGTGTCCGGTTATGCAGTCGCCGCCAATGCTTGCACTTCTTGCGACAAGTCCGTGATCCTCCGTGCCGCCCCGCCGGTCACCGCGGACGTTCCGGTCCAGTCGGGTGCGATGGCTTTGCTGGGCAGCTCTCCCTTCGACCAGAACAACGTCATTCTCGCGCGCGGCGTGTCGGTCCGGGTCTTGCCGAGCGTGGGAAGTAAGGTGGTCAACTCCTACGTGCGTATCAACGACGCCCTTGGCAGCCTCGTGGTCGATGGTTTGGCCGACGCTCAGGCGGGTGGATTCGCCACGCAGCTGCTCGCCCTCGACAACAACCGCTCGGTCCTCAAGTACGACGTCCTGGTGGTTCCCATCAATGGTACCGACGACGGAACCGTGCCCGCAACCGCGCCGCAGCTTTACCAAAGCCTGGCCCCGTCCGGCATCAACGGATCGTTTGCTCTGGCAGGCGGCGTGACGGTGACCGGGATCACCCGTTCCGTGTCTGGCCCGCTCCAGGATGTCCGCGTGATGCTGACCAATCAGGACCCAGCCTCGTTGCAGCAGAGACGAGATCTGGTCTTCTCGTCGGTCGGTCGCAGCGATGCCCAGGGCAGCTACGCCTTGCACGTGCAAAAGGGAACTTATTGGGTCTCGTTTTCGCCGCCGCCGTCGAGCGGCCTGAGTGAGGCGATGGGGGCTTCGTCCATCACCATCGGCAGCGATGCCAATTTGGCCTTTCAGTGGAATGCACCAACGACGGCCGGGTTGACCCTGACCGTCGTGGATTCGATGGGCGCTGCCTTGCCCGGGGTTTCCGTGCGGGTCACCTCGTCGCAGTCGCAATCGGTCGGGTCGCTTACCCTCACCCCGACCGGCGGCGCGGCTTCATCCCAGCCCGCGAGCGGCAACGTCCAGGTCGAAGACACTACCGATGCCGCGGGGATGGTGGTGTTTGACAAGCTGCCCGCCAATGAGACCTACGACGTTCTCTTGGTTCCGGCCACGCCTGATGCTCATGCGGCAACGACGACGATGACGGTGATCCTCGCCGCTGGCGGAACCAGCATGACTGCTCCGCTGTGGCCGCAGTCGAACATCATCGGCCAGCTCGTGGCGCGCACGTCTTTGCCGCTCGACTATGCCGGCGTCAGTATCGTGGCCTACGATCGGACCATCGATTCTCCCGAAGCCCCGCGGGCGGTCAAAGCGAATCCCGATGGGAGCTTCGTCTTCGGCGTCACGCCGGGGCGGCCGTATGTGCTCTTGGCCACGCCGGACATCGCCAGTGGTTATGCACGTACGTTCGTGGGTCCCGGCCCCGTGCGAGCCAGCGAGTTCGTCATTACCCAGAATCTGCTGACCTCCATGCCGTGGAGCGCTGTGGTCATGGATGAAACTCAGAACGGCTTGCCCGACACGGCTCTGCAAGTCTATTGCGACCCGAGCTGGCCGAACTGTGTCGATCCCGGCGTCCCGCTTGCCGAAACGACGTCCGATGTCGGCGGAGCATTCGACCTTGCACTGCCAGACCCGTCGAGTAGGTAGCTACTTGCCGGAAAAGCGCGGAGGGCGTTTCTCGGCGAAGGCGCGCAGCCCTTCGTTACGGTCCTCGCTGGTCAGCACGACTTCGTAGCACTGTCGTTCCACCGCAAGAGCTTCGGCTAGAGGTCGATCGAATCCTTGGTTCAGGGCGCGCTTGGCTTGTTCCAGCGCCAGGGGTCCGGCAGCAGATAGCTCGCCCGCGACGACCGCCACCGCTCGGCGCAGCTCGCCCATGGGAACGACGTTCGAAACCAGGCCGAGTGCCAGCGCACGGTTGGCGTCGATACGTCTCCCGGTCAAAACCAGCTCCTTTGCCGCCGCCATGCCGCACAGCCGTGAAAGGCGCTGCGTCCCGCCGGCCCCGGGAATAATGCCCAGCCGCACCTCTGCAAGTCCCACGCTCGCGCTGGTGTCCGCGACACGGATATCGCAGGCCAAAGCGATCTCGAGCCCGCCGCCGAGGGCCGCCCCGGAGAGCGCGGCGATAACCGGACGAGGAAAGTCCGCAATTGCATTCACCAAAGCGCCGAGCTCATCCAAGAAGGCGCGTGTTTCATCGACGGTCATGGCCAGCCGTTCCTTGAGGTCGGCCCCAGCGCAGAAAGCCTTGCCCTCGATCCCGGCAATCACAACCGCAGTCAAATCAGGTGCCGCCGTCAGCGCCTGAAGCTCCGTGTGCAGTCTTGCCACCAGCGCGCGCGACAGTGCGTTCGCCGCCTCGGGCCTGTTGATGGTGAGCCACGCCGTCGCGCCCTGCCGCTCGACCACGACCAACGGTGCTGTCTGCACGTCCATGGGCTTGCCTACATCGACCAGAGTCGTTCGAGCAACTCGTCGCTGACTTCTTCCAGCGTATCCACGACGACATCGGCTGCGGACTGGTCGTACCCCAGGAAGTTCGCTCGCCGGACCGCAATCACCCGCGCGTGTGCTGCCTTGCCGGCCAGGATGCCGGGTTCGGCATCCTCGATGACAATACAGCCTCTCGGCGAAACGCCAAGCAGGCGCATGGCGGTCTGGTAGGACTCGGGATGGGGTTTGCCTCGACCATAGGATTCAGCCCCGAGGAGCTGCTGGAAGCAATCTGTCAGGCCGAGCCCGGCGATGGTCTCGCGGACCTCGATGTTGCTGGAACCAGAGACGATGGCCAGCGCGACTCGCTTGCTCAGCCGCCGCACCAATTCGTCCGCACCCGGAAGCGGCACAAAACCCTTGCTGGCGAACAGCGCGCGCTTTTCTTCGACGGCCGCGTCGATCAGCACATCCATGGTCGGCTGGAAGCCGTACTCCCGCCGAATTCTTGCGTAAATCTCGTTCCACGAGTGCCCGACGATGAATCGTCGCATGTCCGCATCCAGCTCCAGGTTCCAGCGGCGCGCGGCAACGACGACCGACTCGACATTCTCACGCTCGGTGTCGACCAGGGTGCCGTCCATATCGAAGAGCACAGCTCTGTCTGTTTGCATTTTGTAACGGATTGTACGGAGAGAATTTGGCTTGACGATTCCTTTTTGGTACAACTTCCGAGCCGAGATTGGCGGCTATCTTAAGCGATGGAATTGCAGTCCGACATCGCAGAGTTGCAGCATGAAAATGAGAGCTTGCGGCGCGAAATCGCAAAGCTCGAGGATCTGCGCGCGCTCACCTACCGCGATGGGTTAACGGGACTCTGGAATCGACGCTATTTCGCCGAGCGCTTGGGGGCCGAGCTGAGCCGTGCCAGGCGCGCGGCGAGTCGTCCATTCACGCTCCTGATTCTGGACGTCAACGACTTTCACACCATCAACCGATCGCACGGGCCCACGGAGGGGGACTTGCTGTTGCGTTGGGTGGCCGAGTTTCTCGAGAAGTCGGTTCGGGCTCACGACGTGTGTTGCCGCATCGAAGCGGATGAGTTCGCGGTGATATTGGCGGACATGACGCAGGCCGCGTGCGCGGCTCTGCTGGGGCGATTGCGCGACAAGCTGGCCACGTTGAGCGTGCGCAGTCCCTTTGCTTTCGGCCTCAGCATGGGAACCGCCACGTTCCCCCACCAAGGCACGACGTTCGATGCCTTGGTCCGGGTGGCCGAGGAAGCGCGGTTCGAGGACAAGCGGCGCCAGTCATCCAGTCCGAACCGTCTCCCAGGCGGGGATCCCGGACCCGCCTGAAGTCCAACCGGTCGGCCGCAGAGCTAGCTCGTCCTTGGCCCTTGCTCGGCAAGGCTGCGACCGCTGGGAGGCGAAACTACAGTTCTTCTCGGATCTTCCGAGGAGGCAGTTCGTTTTACGGAACTGCCATACCGGAGTAAACTCTACACAGCATGCTCCACTTCGTGTCTGAAAGGCCCGCACGCAAGAAGCACGGATGCGTGGCGCGCAGGGAAAATCTTGTCCTGTTGCTCGGGTTGCTGGGCGCTGCTTGCGCCAAGCGCTCGACCGAGGTTCTGCTGCCCATCGCAGACGTGGTGGTCGACAGCGGCGGGACCGGAATCAATATCAAGCTCGATGCCCGCTTCGGCCAAGGCATCGACAGCATTGTCGACGACGGCGGCGTCCTCGCTTGCAGCGGCACGCCGGAGGTCTGCAATCACGCGGATGATGACTGCGACGGCGTCATCGACAACGGGTTCGACTTCCAGACCGATTCTCTCAACTGTGGAGACTGCAACATCATCTGCAGTGCCGCCGGCGCGGTTCCTGCCTGCGTGCAAGGGAAATGCACCATCGCATCGTGCATCCCCGGCTATGTCGATGCGGACAAGGATCCGAGCAACGGCTGTGAGTGCCTGCTGACCAACGGCGGAAAGGAAGCCTGCGATGGCGCTGACAACGATTGCGACGGAGTCATCGACAACGGCTTCGACCTCCAGACCGACCCCAACAACTGTGGCGCGTGCGGCGTGCTTTGCAACGCGGCGAATGCCGATTCGTTCTGCAGCCAGGGCGTCTGCGCGTACGCGTGCAAGTCAGGCCACTACGACCTCGACAAGAATCCCGCCGATGGATGCGAGTACGCTTGCGTACCCACCACGGACTCGACCGAGATCTGCGACGGGATCGACAACGATTGCAACGGCCTCATCGACGGCGACGACCCAGGCTTGGTGTACACACCGGCCGACCGCGTGTGCTACAGCAGCACGGCGGGCTCCTGTCAAGCGGGCGTTCTGACTTGCATCGCTGGGAAGAACACCTGTGTCGGCGCCGGGCCGCCATCCGAAGAAATCTGCGACGGCCGCGACAACAACTGCAACGGCCAGATCGACGAAAGCGATCCCAACCTTGGCAAGAGCTGTTACACCCCGGGCGCTGGCGGTTGCAACACGACGTCGGGTACTTGTCAGGGCGAATGCAAGCTGGGGGCGTATGTTTGCACCAGCGGAACCCTTTTGTGCGGTGGCATCGTGACGCCCAGCCTGGAAGTTTGCGACGGCAAAGACAACGACTGCGACGGCGTGATCGACAACGGTTTCGATCTGGAGAGCGACCCGAACAACTGCGGCGGCTGCGGGCACGCGTGCACGTTCGTACACGCCTTCGCGATGTGCAGCAAGGGCGTCTGCGTCTTGGATCCGAAAAATGGACAAGGTGCCTGTGCCCCTGGCTGGGTGGACGCGAACCACGATCCGGCCGACGGGTGCGAATACCAATGCACACCCGACGGGCCGGAAATGTGTGACGGGAGGGACAACGACTGTAACGGCCTTGTCGACAACGACGATCCGGGCTTGGTATTCCCCAGCAATTTCTGCGCGCAGGTCGGTGAATGTGGCAAGGGCCCTGGTGGCTCGAAGCACGCCGGCTGGGAAACCAGCGCGACGTTCCCGGTATGCACCGTCGCCGCGGGCTCGCCCACGGGGACTGCCCCAAACTGGATCTGCAACTACCCGTCGACGGTTCAGCTTTCGGCGCCGAACCAGGTGGCGCAGGAAACCTGGTGCGATGGACTCGACAACGACTGCAACGGCGTGATCGACGATCCGAACGCGAAGACGCTCGGTACGCAATGCACGGACACCGCCAGCCCTGCCGCCGGGGCCTGTCAGCGCAAGGGTACCTGGCGATGCCAGTCCGGCAGCGAGTCCAGCAAGACCTTGCCCCCGATTTGCGATTTGACCGGCGTGCCTGCGACCGTCTTGCCGACCGACGAAATCTGCGACGGTATCGACAACGATTGTGATGGATTGGTCGACGAATCGTGGGACAATCCGGCTGGTCTTCCCCAATGTGGCGGCCACGATTGTCTCGGTGTTCGCGACGACGTGGTGCATGTGAACGTCTCGGGCGCTCCGGGAGGCAGCTACTATATCTACCGCTACGAATCCAGCCGCGCCGACGCCGCAGCAGCCTCGCAAGGCACATCGACGACGCGGGCCTGCTCGCGCGCTCAAGGCGCGGGCGGGGGCGGCGTTCTTCCCTGGAGCTCCGTGACCTGGAACCAGGCGGATGCAGCTTGTCGGGCTGCGGGGATGCGTCTGTGCCGCGCGGTGCGCGCAGCCGGGGTGGTCACCAGCGACGAGTGGGGCTTCGCCTGCCAAGCCGGGCAGACGTGCGCGGCAGGCTACTATCCTTATGGTTGCAGCTACAGCGCCAGCGCCTGCAACGGCGTCGATCATGCCCTCGGCGGTGCGGCAGCGTGCGGTTCGCTTTCCGGTTGCGCCACCGTCGGTGACCTAGACAGCGCAAGCAGCAACGACAACGTCTTCGATCTGAGCGGCAACTTGGCAGAGTGGACCGACGATCGTCGCGACATTGTGGACACGGCTGGATCCCCGCCCGGGGCCGGCGCAGAAACCGCCATCTACACGCTTCGCGGGGGGGCGTTCGACAGCTTCTTCCCCGGCATGGCGTGCGATTTCACGGAGACCCAGGTCCATCCAACCTTCGCGTTTTCGGACACCGGCTTTCGCTGTTGTTCGTCGTGCCCGCCCGGCCAAGCCGACTGTTCGGGCGCCTGCAAGAGCCTGGGCAGCGACAATTCGAACTGCGGCGCTTGCGGTGTCGCCTGCGGCGCCGGCACCGCTTGCCAGAACGGCATCTGTAAGTAGCTGGTCGCCTCAGGTCGACTGGCGTACGAAGTGCGGGAGCTCGGCCGGCAGCTCGAAGCTCAGCTCGACCACGCCGGCAAACGTGTCCTCGGCGAACCAGGGAATCTGGTGGATGATCTTGCGCACGCCATTCTTCTCGATAGTGTAGGTGTTGGGCGACGGGGTCGCCAGTTGGGCTGCGAAGCACCCGCGCGCGGGCTCGTCGTGGCAGTCCATGAGGTTCCTGCCTACCAGAGCACGGCCACCGGACTTGGCGAATAGCTTCGCGGCCTGTTCGTTCAAGTAGAGGCACACGCCTTGCCGGTCGCACACGGTTGCCGCGACGGCGATGCCGTCGAGCCAGTCGAATGAATTTTGGGTGGTCGGAGACGTCATGGTGCATTTCTACCAAAGAAAAAGGGCGACTCCGAAAAGCCGCCCTCCTTGATAGAGAAACCCTGGGAGGGGTCCAAACCCGCGTCCCCACGCGGCCGGCAGAGCCGGCTGGCTCTGCACGGGTTTGCCGCGTACGCGCTACCTATGCACGTCGGCGATGGCCGCGATGGCCCCCGGGCCGTGGCACATCATGCACGACTCGGCCTGCGCCAGAGCCGCCGGCGTCTCCGTGCGCGCACCGTAGAACGTGCCGCCCATTTGCTTCATGTGGGTGATCGCGGTCGGGGCGTCGTGGCACGCGGAGCACGCCGCCGTGATAGGCGATTTGACCAGCGTTGTTGCCGAGGCATTGCACGGGGCTGCCAACGTACAAGCGCACGGCGCCGCTGTCGTGCAAGCGACGCCGTCCTTGGTTCCGCTGGTGAGAGTGCCGCTGGTGAGGAAGTTGTTTCCATAGTCGACGGCGGGGGTGCCGACGGGGGCGACGGTGACGTACGGCGAGGTGCTGATGTCGGCGGTATACGTCCCGGTTCCCACGGTGCTCATGAGCAAGTTCGGCAGCGCATTGGCCGATGCGGTGGCGCTGAAGTCGAACGTGCCAGGCTTGTGGCACTGGAGACAGTTGTTGAGGATTCCGGGGTAGGTGACACTCGCGAAGTAGGGATCCGCGTTGTCCTTGGTGCAGGTGCCGGCTGCGAACGTGGTCCCCACGGGGCAGGCCGCGTGCCAGGTGAAGTCCACAGTGCGAATCGATGCGGCGTGAATGCCGTGGACGAAGGTCGAGGACGATGCCGACCAGCCGCTGCTGGTCTGATTCGGTCTGTGGCAGAACGCGCAGGTGGCGCCGTCATTGCGCTGGCCGGCGTGGAAGGTCGGATTTGCGCCGAGCTGTTCGTGGCACTTGAGGCAGTTGTTGGTATCCACAATGTCTCGGCGAGCGCTGTAGGTCTTTCCAGTTGCGGCGTCGGTCGCCACGACGGACACGTCCTGGGCCGGAACAATCAGCCCCCCGCACATCTGGCCGGCGATGCATCCCTTGATCACCGTGCCGTCGCCGTACGGGTAGGCGGGGAGATTGATCTGCACCAGCGGTGGTGTGGAGGTCAGGCTGTAGGTGTAGCCGACGCCGCCCCTAAGCATGGTCGCGCCAGGTGGAATGGTGACGCCGGTCAGGGTGATGGTGTAGTACCCAGTCGCCGCATTGAAGGTCATCTTGCCTGCTCCCGCCCCTGTTGCGGTGCCATTCCAGATGTTTTTGATGTAGCCGCTGGCCGTGGCGTTGTAGTCCGCTGGCGCAGCGATGCCATCCTGGGGCACGGCGAATGCGAAGTAGACGCTCGGCGAGTTGGCGAACCCGTCCATTAGCTCGGTCGCGCCGGCGCCGAAGGTGTTGAAAACTATCGGCGTGACGGTTGGTGGCTTCGTGCTGTTGTCGACCTTGCTGAAACGGAACACGATGCTTGGGTTTTGGTTGGCGTCGCGGGTGACGCTCTTGACCTCGTAGCTGAGCTGAATGGCTCCGGTGGGAACAAAACCCGCCGCCGGCAGGTAGGCCGCGTTGGTATTGGCGTTAGTGCCGCCCAGCCAGGTTGCCGCCGGATCGGGCTCGGCCACCGCCATGTGCGAGTCGAGGACGCCAACGCCGAGCTTGCCCTTGGGTCCGCTGGC
>PMLH01000534.1 GCA_003159055.1 Myxococcales bacterium | reverse complement strand
TTTGCCGCCGAGACGCGCGTGGTGCGGGGCGAGCCGCGCGCGCAGGTGCCTTGCCAAGAAGATGGGATTCGCCTCGAAGCCGAGCCGCTCGCCGGTCAGAAGACCGGGCTATTTCTCGACCAGCGTCCGAGCCGCGTGAGGGTAGGGCAGATGGTTGCCGCTCAGCCGAAGAAATTCGCCCGAGTGCTCGACTGCTATTCGTACGCTGGTGGATTTGCCCTTCAGGCTGGCAGGGCTGGCGCGACGGAGATCACGGCCGTCGACAGCTCGTCTCGCGCCATCGGCCGCATCGAAGCCCACGCCGCGGCCAACGGTGTGCCAATTCAAGCCATCGAGTCCGACACCTTCCGCTTTCTCGAAACCGCGACCCCGCGTTCGTACGACCTGGTCGTCGTCGATCCACCCAAATTTGCACGGGCCCGAAAGGACCTGGAAGCCGCAAGCAAGGGCTACGAACGCCTGAACGCCCTTGCTCTCACCGCGTGCGCGCCGGGGGCCGTGCTGGTTTCGTGCTCATGCTCACAGAACGTCGGCTTGGAGGACTTCGAGCGAATTCTTGCCGCCGCCGCCCGCCAAGCCACCCGTGAGATCCGCATCCTCGATCGTCTGGGCCCCGGCGCCGACCATCCGTTGCCGCCCGGATTCACCGAGGGGCAGTATCTGAAGGTCGTGTTCGTGTACGTGGCGTAGCCGGTTTGCCGGGGCCGGCAGCCGGGGCCGGTGGCCGGCTGCGGAACCGGTTCCGGCCACGGATCCGGCTACCGTTTGGGCCTCCGCGCGGCTCACGGTCGCTTACTTGGGCACCACGCCAGTCGGCGAGCTTTGCAGGAACACGATGTAGTAGAGCAGCATGGCCACGATGGTGGCCAGCGAGAGCCATTCGAAGGGGATGCGGCCGAATAGCATGAAGCGCTTGCCGAAGAAGCGGCCGCGCGATCGCTTGTTGATTTGCGCCTGCACGCTCTCTAGGAAATTTCCAGGCGCCGCCCGCTTGAGCGCGCCCAGCTTCCCGACGGTTCGCCGGAAGCGTTCCAAGGACACGCGGCACTGGATGCAGGTCGCGAGGTGATCCTCCACGTGGGCACGTTCGTCGGGTGGCAGCTCGCCATCGACGTACGCAGAAAAGGCCTCGGTGGCTCGCTTGTGGCTGTCGGCGCCGCTCACTTGAACTTCCCTTCCAGCAGATCCTTGAGCGCCATCCGCGCCCGATGCAAACGCGATTTCACCGTACCTTCCGGCAGCCCCGTAATTTCCGCGATTTCGTCGTAGGACAACTCTTCCACGTCGCGCAAGACCACCAGGAGGCGCTGTTCTTCGTCGAGCTTCGCGATGGCCTCTTGCAGAAGTTGCTCGGTCTCGGCGGCTTCCAGCATGACGTCGGGCGCCTCGAAATGGGCTTGCACGGGCGCCTTGCCTTCGTCGGCCATCTCGGTTGCGTCGGTGCCGTCTTTCAGCTCCTGGCCGGTGGTGCGGCGGCGCGAGAGGTACTTGATGCGGTTCTTGGAATGGTTGGCGGCGATGCGCAGAATCCAGGTCGAAAGCTTGGCCTCTCCGCGATAGGTGTCGATGCTCTTGAAGACGGTGACGAAGACCTCTTGCGCAATGTCCTCGGCCTCCGACGGCGACCCCACCAGGCGCAGCACCAAGTTGTACACTCGGTCGCTGTAGGCGCGCACGATCTGGTTGAAGGCATCCTCGTCGCGTTTGACGAGCCGGCCGAGCAGCATCCGTTCGGAGAGGCTCATCTGATACCGTGGCCGCTCGGCGCGCTTACCCGCGCTGGTTGTGTCGTCGGGGGCATCGGCGATGCCCACCCCGGCCGTGCGTGGCAACGTTGCCTCCACAACGATACAGACAACCCGACGGTCAAGAAGTTCCTACAGAATGACAAGCGGGTGCAGTTTAGCCCGATTAGATGCTCGGAACGAAGAGGCGACCGCTGATTCCGAAGATGGTCGACTTGCTCTCGCCCGAGACGTCCTGTCGCAGCCCGACGTCCAGTGCACCGATTTCGGCGGACAGCGCGGAAAAACCCGCCGAGATGTAGCCATTCTTCGTGAGACCATTCCAGCCGCCGCCGGCGCGAATCGCGCCCGCCGACGAGAACGACAATTCGCCGCCGCCCATGTAGTGCATGGTGCTGGTCCGCGAGGAGTCGGTTGGCGAAGAGTCCGCGTAGACCTTCTCATAGACAGTGTCGAACACGAAAAGCAGAGTCGGCATCGGCAACACGGCGATTCCGCCGCCGACACCCCTGGGCAGCCATCCAGTTCCGAAATCGCGCAGGTTGTATCCGACGGCGCCGATGGATAGCAGCGATACCGGCCGAACCGTCAACCCCGCATCATAGGTGAATCCCGATTGGGTCGTGCCTGCCCTATCTGTGAAGTGGACGTACTTGGTGCTGGCTCCGGCGAAAATCTTGTCGGCAAACGGAAAAGAAAGCGAACCGCCGACGAGGTGGCTGCCCTTGCTGACACCAGCCACGGATTCGTGGTGGTACGTGTAGTTCAGGGCGCCGCCTAGATTGAGCGCCGACGTCGAGTCGACCGCGGAGAAGCGCGCGTCATTCGAGCCGGCCGTCTTGCTGTACTGGTAGGCGCCCTCGACTTGATAGGTCTTGATTAGGGAAATGCCCGATGGATTTAGCTGCGGCCCGGAGTCGCCGGTGGCGAGAGCTCGCATCGCGCCGCCGCTGCCGAGCGGGCGTGTGCCAGGGAAGAGTACCCCCTCTGCCAACGCCCATGCAGGGGCGCCCACAACGCCGGCACACGTCATCAGAAGCAAAGCGAACCGTCTCGGCAGCATGGTCGGATATTAGGGCCGCACCGAGCCTGTGCCAAAACGATTATCGTCAAAGGCATCCTCTGCTGGCGATGCTCACGAAGCCATCGCTGGCCACCACGACATGGTCGAGGACCGAAATGCCGCAAAGCTCGCCGACCTCACGCAGCCGTTTGGTCAGGTCGAGGTCTTGGCGCGACGGCGTCGGATCGCCGGATGGGTGGTTGTGGCAAAAGATGACAGACGCTGCTCCGCCTCGGATGAGGGTGCGAAACACGTCACGTGGATGGACCTCGACGCCAGTGAGGGAGCCTCGGGCAACGCAGGTCTCGAACAGCAGACGGTGGCGAACGTCGAGCGCCAGCATCCAGAACTCCTCGACTGGCGAGGTTCCCAGCCGGGCTCGGTAGTGTGTCCAGACCTCGGCAGAATTGGCCAGAATCCGGCCACGCTCCGGCCGAGACCCGATCACCCTGCGGCCAAGCTCCAAGGCGGCCTGAATCGTCGCCGCCCGGGCTGGTCCAACGCCCGGCAGCGCGCACAGTTCGGCCTCTGCGCTTTCGGCAAGGCGGCGCAGATCACCGGCATGGGCAAGCAGGTCATGCGCGACTTCGATCACGTTTTGCCCCTGGCGGCCCGAGCCCAGGAGGATTGCCAAGAGCTCTGCATCGGACAGGCTGCCAGGCCCTCGCGACAGCAGGCGCTCGCGGGGACGGTCTTCGGGGGCAAGTGCAAGAAGGGCGGGCATGTCCTGGTGCAAAGCATGCGTCGTGCCAGCGGAAGACCCAAACGATGGCGCGTGTTTAAAAGCCTAGGAAACTTTGTGGCATCGCCAGAAATCGTGCTACTGTAGTTATGCGTTTTCGCAAGGCGGGCCTCGGTGCACGCCCGAACGCGGCAGGGTCGAGTGCTCCTTAGACCGACCCCCAAGGCAGCCCGGTTGCATGGGTTGGTCGCTTAGCTGACGGCCGCTATAGGAAAACGAAGCAAATTCCATGTTGAGAGAGTTCGGAGAGGAGTCGAGACTGCGTACCTCACTAGATGGCGAGCGGGACGAAAAAGCCGCCGCCGACGATTTGTCGCCAGAGGCCGCCGAAAAGCGCGCGCCGGCGTCCGAGCCGGAAGCAGGCGAGTCCGAGCCTACGCTCGTGATTCATCTTTCCGATGACGGGCCGGCCCTTCCGGCAGGTCCAGGTCTTGGCCAACGTCCGCCTGCCTACACGTCCGCGGTGGTCCCTCCTGCAGCGGCCGTGCGGGAGCGTCCATATTCAGCTGCTTTACGCGAAGCGCTGGATCGTGCACGGGCCGCACTTCACATCCGCGACCTTCGCCCCGGCCAAGCCGAGGTCATTGAATCCGTGCTTTCCGGGCGCGACACGTTGGCCATCATGCCGACGGGCAGTGGGAAGTCACTGACCTACCAGCTTCCGTCGCTGTGGCTGCCAGGGCCGACCTTGGTGGTTTCGCCGCTGCTCGCGCTGATCGAAGACCAGGTCGGCAAGATGAAGGCGGCCGGCGTGCCGGTTGCTCGCATTGATTCTACACGCACCGCGAAGGAACGGGCCGCGGATCTGGAAGCGGTTCGCTCTGGGAAGATCCGTCTGGTTTTGATCACGCCGGAATCCGTCTGTTCGCCTGCGGTTCAGGACACGCTGGAAGGGGTCAAGTTCTCGCTCTTCTGCGTGGACGAAGCCCACTGTGTGTCGCAATGGGGTCACGATTTCCGTCCGTCCTACCTTGGCTTGCGTCGCGCCGCCGAGGTCCTGGGGCGACCGCCGATTTTGGGGCTAACCGCTACCGCGACGCCCGCCATCGCCGAGGATGTTCTGGTCCAGCTCGGCATGAAGGATGCGCACGTTTGTCGCGTGTCCTTCCACCGACCCAACCTCGCGTTCGACGTCCGCAAGGTCGCTGGCGAAGCCGACAAGCTGCGGGTTCTGGGCAAGCTGATCCAGCGTCTGCGACGGCCCGGTATCGTCTACTGCGCCACGGTCCGTGCGGTCGACGACCTGTACGTGGCCTTGCGCCACGGCAAGATTCCCGTCGAGCGCTACAACGGCAAGATGACGACCGACGAACGCGAAAAGTCGCAAGCATCGTTCATGGCGTCGGGGCGCAAGGTGGTCATGATCGCCACCAACGCCTTCGGCCTCGGCGTCGACAAGCCCGACATTCGCTACATCATTCACTACCAGATGCCCGGCTCGCCCGAGTCGTACGTGCAGGAAGCGGGGCGCGCGGGACGCGACGGGAAACCCGCCCGCTGCGTGCTGCTGTTCCAGCCCGACGACATCGCGATTCAAGAGCACTTCCTCAAAGAGGCGCATCCGACCAAGACCCAGGCACGCCTGGTTGCGGAAGGGCTTTACGCCTGGAGCGATGAGGGCAAAGAGGTTTCAGTTCGCGACCTGGCGCTGTCGATGGCTCTGCCCGAGCGGCGGGTTCGCGTCGTGCTGTCGGTTCTGGAAGCGATGGGAGTGGCCAAGGAAGTTCGCGCCGCTCGCTGGAGCGGGGTCGAACCCAGACCGACGCGCCAAGCGATCGACAAGGCATCGTCGGTGTTCGAGGCACGGCGGATCTCGGACCGTCGGCGATTGGCCGAGCTGCTCAAGTACATGAACCTGCAGCGTTGCAGGGTGCAGATGATGCGCGAGTACTTCGGCGAAGAAGCCGGGCCTCCGTGCGGGCTGTGCGACTCGTGCGCAGGGCTGGACAGCGAAATGTTCGATCCTGGTGATGCTGACGCCCGTCACAGCCTGCACGCCGCCACCGACTTCCACGCGCGCGCTCGTCGGCGCCGACGGCGCGGTGCTGACAAGGCGGCGGCGCCGGTCCAGACCGAGCGTCAGCGTCCGGCCTTCGCCACACCCATCCCAGAGCTTCCGCCCCCAACGCTTCCGCCCCCGTGGGTGCCGCCTCCGGAGAGCGACTCGAGCATCGATCCTTCGGTCTGGGACGGCGACTGTGCGGCGGCTCCAGCCGCGGGCGAGATCGTCCTCGATCCAGGCGAGCACGAGGGGTGGCTTGGTGAGGCGCAGGCCGCAAGCGAGGCGCTGGCCGAAGGCGATGAATTCGCAGCAGGTTGGGTGGCCGTTCGCGATGCCAACATCCGCCCGTTCGTCGAATGGATCGTTCCCCCGTCGGTGTCGTTGCCAGTCGTGCCGGTGAGCCGGGCCGGCGGACAGCCGCAGCGGCAGAGTCAGCCGGGCAATTCCCACCATCACCACCCGCCGCAGGGCGGCAGCCAGCCGCAAGGCGACGGCAGGGGCGGCAAGCGCAGACGACGCCGGCGACGTGGCCGACATCGGGGCGACCAGCCCGAGCACGACAACGGGCCGCGGCTGCCCGGCGTGTACAATCCGGGCGGCGACTAGAGAACCGGAACCGGTGGACGAGGGCCGGAACCGGCGGCCGAGGGCCGGAACCGGTGCCGGCTACGGAACCGGCGACCGGAACCGGCTACGGCTCCGGATCCGTTGCCTCAATCCCTGCTAGATTGCCGCCGCGATGCCGTTCGTGGCGGATCTTCACGTTCACTCGTACCTGTCGCGTGCGACCAGCCGGGACTTGGATCTGGAGCATCTGCATGCCTGGGCGCAACGCAAGGGCATCGCAGTGGTGGCGACGGGCGATTTCTCCCATCCGCGCTGGCTGGCCGAGCTGCGCGACAAGCTTCTGCCCGCGGGCGGCGGACTCTTTAGGTTGCGCGACGACTTGGCGGCTGCGGTCGACGCGACCGTGCCGGCGGCATGTCGGGCCGAGGTTCGCTTCATTCTCTCCGTCGAAGTCAGCAGCATCTACAAGCGCGGCGAGCGCGTGCGCAAGGTCCACAACCTGCTCTATGCGCCGGACTTCGAGGTCGCTGCGCGGATTGCCTCGCGCTTGGCGCGTATCGGGAACATCGAATCCGACGGGCGCCCCATCCTTGGCCTCGATTCGCGCGACCTGCTCGACATCACCCTGGCATCGTCGCCCGACGCGTTCCTGATCCCAGCGCACGTGTGGACGCCGTGGTTTTCCGCGCTCGGGGAGAAGTCGGGATTCGATTCGCTCGACGAGTGTTTCGCGGACTTGAGCAGTCACATCTTTGCGGCCGAAACCGGATTGTCGTCGGATCCCGCGATGAACTGGCGGCTGTCGGCGCTCGACCGGGTGGCCCTGGTGTCGAGCTCGGACGCGCACTCGCCGGAAAAGCTCGGGCGCGAGGCCACGCGCTTTGGCTGCGACCTGTCTTACTTCGGTATGCGTGATGCGCTTCGGGAGCAGAGCAGCGGCCTTCTTGGCACCATCGAGTTCTTCCCCGAGGAAGGCAAGTACCATCATGCCGGCCATCGCGCGTGCGGTGTGAATCTGTCGCCGTCCGAGGCGGACGCGCTTGGGCATCTGTGCCCCCGCTGCGACAAGCCGCTCACAGGTGGCGTTGCCGGCCGCGTGGCTGCGCTCGCCGATCGGCCCGAGGGTTTTTGCCCGGACGGTGCCAGGCCGTTTGCGAATCTGGTGCCGCTGGTGGAGGTGCTTGGCGAAATCCTCGGCGTGGGCCCGGCGGCCGGTCGCGTACGCAGAAGCTACGACAAGCTGCTGGCGAGCGCCGGAAGCGAAATGTCGGTGCTGATGGACTTGCCGATCGAGGATGCCGACCGCCAGGGGCCGCCGCTCCTCGGCGAAGCTTTGCGCCGCATGCGCGCGGGCGAGGTGAGACGGATCGCCGGTTTCGACGGCGTGTACGGCATCGTCCGTGTCTTCGACGAGGCCGAGCGCCAGCGCCTGTTGGCGCAGACGACCTTCGGTTTTGCCGCAGCCGTCGCTTCCGCCCAGGCGCAGGTGGAGGTGGAGCCGCGGAAGCGCCAGCGCAAAGGCAAGCAAGAAGCGGCGGCCGTGGCCAGCGACGACGATCCCGACCAGGCGGCCGCCATCGCGCACGAGCAAGGCCCGCTGCTCATCGTCGCGGGTCCGGGCACGGGCAAGACGCGCACGTTGGTCGGGCGGATCGCTCGCTTGATTGAAAACGACGAAGTCCCCCCGACCAGCATCACGGCCATCACCTTCACGCGCAAGGCCGCCAATGAGCTGCGGGAACGCTTGCGTGCACGCGTGGGCGAAAAGGGGGCGGCGGTGTCCGCCATGACCTTCCACGCGCTTGGTCTGTCGCTGCTTCGCGCATCTCCCGCCTTGGCCGGCCTGCCGCCGGAGTTCCGCGTTCTCGACGAGACCGCACGACGGTCCGTGGTGAAGGATGTTGCTGCGCAAGCCGGCTTCGACGGTGACGTGAGCAAACTGGCGAGCGCCATCGCCCGCGTCAAAGCCGATGGCCTCCCGACCGACATTTCCGACGAGGTGGCGAGCATCCTGCCGCGCTACCAGGGTGCTTTGCAGACAATGTCGGCGCTCGACTTCGACGACTTGGTCGTCCGCGCTGCTTGCATGCTCGCGGAAGATCCCGACGCACTGGCTCAGGCCCGTAGGTGCTGCCTGCATCTTCTGGTCGACGAATACCAGGACGTGAATGCCAGCCAGTATCGTCTGGTGCGTCTACTCGCGCCGGCCGTTGGCGAGACCCGTCTGTGCGTGGTTGGCGATCCAGATCAAGCCATCTACGGCTTTTGCGGAGCAGATCCGTCGCATTTCGGTCGTTTCGCTGATGACTACCCGGCAAGTCGCACCATCAACCTCGGTCGCAACTACCGCTCGGCCAAGCCCGTGCTCGATCTTGCGAAGGCCGTCATCGCGAGGACGCCGCTTCGGAGAGAGCGTCCACTCGTGGCGCAAATTGCGTCGGGTCCAGCCGTGGTTCGGCATACCGTCGCCGACGAGCGTGCGGAAGCCGATCTGATCGTCGCGGAGATTGAACGCGCGGTGGGCGGCACCAACATGCTGGCCATGGAGACGCACCCGGCCGACGATTCCGACGGCCTCGATCCTCGCCATCTCGCCTTTCACGACATCGCGGTGCTGACGCGTCTGTCGGCGCAGGCCGACCTGATCGAGGAAGCCCTCGGGCGTGCCTCGATTCCTTGCCAGCGCGCGAGCGGCGATGACTTGATCGGTCGGCCGCACGTCCCGGATCTTCTTGTGCGGCTCGAACGAGCTGTCGAACGCGATGGAAAGAAACCGCTCGCCGACGCCATCGCGACTCTCGATCCAGATGCAGCGCTGGACCCGCGTCGCCAGCGTGCCGTGGAGCTCCTGTGCACGCTGGCCGTGCCATTCGCTGACGACCTGCCCGCTTTCCTCGAATCCATCGCCTTGTGGCGCGACGCGGATCTGGAACTGGCGCCGCAGAAGGTTTCGCTTTTGACCTTGCACGCCTCGAAGGGCCTGGAATTTCCCTTGGTGTTCATCGCCGGCTGCGAGGATGGCATCGTGCCCCTTCGCTTGCCCTGGCTACCCGCCGCGGACCTCGCGGAAGAGCGTCGTCTACTCTACGTCGGGATGACCCGCGCCAAGCAGCAACTCGTGCTGGTCGCGGCCCAGAAACGCAACCTGCTTGGCCGCTCGGTGGAAAGCCGCGCCTGTCCCTTTCTCGACGATCTGGCGCCTGGCCTGCTGGTCGACAGGCAAGCGACGATGCGTCCGCGCAAGGCGCGGCAGCTATCGTTGCTGTAGGTGGACCGCAAGGCCCTGGCAACTACCGCCCGAAAATACGACGCAGCAGAGACTTCCTGGCTGCGACTGGCTTCTTCTTGAGGATCACCCTCACGGTTTGACTCTTGCGGTTTGCGACGGCGAGGCGCTTGCTCGCGGGTTGGTAGCCCTTCTTGACGAAGCTCAGCTCGAAGATGATGCCCGGGCGAAAACGTAGATTCATGGGTGCACGGCCGAACACGCGTTTGCCGATGCTGATGACCGCGCCCTCGGGAACGGAAACCACGCGCACCGATACCGGTTCGATGGCTGCCTTTTCCGACTTCGCCGACTGGGTTCGGCTGCCCAAGCCCTCGTCTTCGCCAAGCACTCGCTCGGCGTCGTCGGGCTCGGCGTGCTTGAGCAGAGTTTCCTCTTCTTCCTCGGTTTCCGTCGGAGCGGCATTGACTGGCGCTTTGGCGGCGGCCTGGACGACGCCAGAATCGACGCTCGGGTTTGCTGCACCCGCTGCGACAGGGGCGATCGGCGGCAGAGATTCAGGCTTGGCTTCGACCGGCCTCGGCGATGCTTCTTGCCGTGGCTCGGTTTTTGCCGCTGGCTCCAGATTCCTGCCGTGCGCCTCGGGCGTGCGCTTGGGGTTACGCGAATGGGCGTCCGGAAGAAGCAGCCAACCGCCGAGCGTCGCGGTCGCGATGATCGCCGCGAAAACGATGATGCGCGTCGGGATGCGCCCTTGCTTGATCGCGATGGGCGTCGCCGCAGTTGTCATCTCTTCCGAACGTGGAGGGATGCCGGAAATCTCTTGCCGGGACGCAGCGACGGTGGGCTGAATCTCAGGCACGATGTCACTGATCTCCACGACGCTGGATTCGTCGAATACCACGTCCGCGCCTTCGCCCACGTCCAGCGCCTCGTGTTCGGCCGCCAGTGGCTTGGCCGGGGTTGTGCGAGAAATGGGCGGGCAATGGTCGCGCGTCTGCAGATCCGCAAGCCAGCGTTTGAGCTCGGTTTGTCCCGCGGGCCGGAATACTGTGCGCTGCACGTTCTCGATGGCGAGCAGCATCTCGTCGGCGTTTTGGTAGCGCAACGACGGAAGTCGCTCCATGGCGTGGCGAATGATCTTCACCAGCGCGAGGCTGAGGCTTGGTTTCACCTTTTCCGGTGGCACGAATCGGCATTCGCGCACGAGCATGATGGACTCGAGATCCGTAGGAGCCTCGAACGGCCGGCGACCGGTGAAGAACAGGTATAGCAGCGTCCCGAGCGAGAACAGATCGGAGCGGTTGTCCAGGACTGAGCCGGATGCCTGCTCGGGCGACATGAAGGCGAGCTTGCCCTTGATGACCCCTTGGTCGGTCCGTTCGCGCCGGCCCATCGCCTTGGCGATGCCGAAGTCGGTCAGCTTCACCTCGCCCTGTTCGCTCACCAGGACGTTCTGCGGGCTAACGTCGCGGTGGACGATGGCGAGCGGCTGTCCGTCGCGCCTGCGCGCGTGTGCGTAGGCCAGGGCGCGGCAGACCTCTGCGGCGATGTAGAGCAAAATCTCGGGCGGAATGGCGAAATTGGCGGCGCCAGCGCGCGACAGGACTTGGCTTAGGTCCCAGCCGTCGACCAATTCGAGCACCAGGAAATAGCGGCCGCGCACGTGCCCGAGGTCGAGCACCTGGACGATGTTGCTGTGGTTGAGCCCCATCGCGACGTGGGCCTCGTCGATGAGCATGTTGCGGAACTGCGGGTCGGCGACCAGCGGCGCCAGGATGCGCTTGAGCACGACCGGGCGCTCAAATCCCTCCATGCCGTGCTGGGTGCCGAGGAAGATTTCGGCCATGCCGCCGTCGGCAATCTTGTGCGAGATGTGGTACCTGCCGGGCTTCGGCATAGGCGCCCATTGTACTTCTCGAAGGGGCTTTTCGCGGAAACGATCTTCGTTGCCGCTCGTATCTTGCGGAGGGCTGGCTCGTTTGCACTTGCAGTCCTCGGGTGTCCCGCACTCCGCCGAGCGATGCAGGCCCACTCTCGCCCTCACGGGCGTCTTGACGCGGGCGAAAGTCAGCTCAACCGCCGTCGTGGGAACCCGGTTGGGGTTCCCATCTTGACGGCGAACGAAGCGCGGCTAGTAGCGACCGCCGCCGACGCGGGGAGCCCGCTCGCGCGCCTCGTTCACGTTCAGCTGTCGACCGTCGAGCTCACGCTGGTTGAGGGCCTCCATGGCCTTCGTGGCGGAGGCCTGGTCAGCCATCTCCACGAACGCGAACCCACGCGGACGTCCGGTTTCCCGCTCGGTCACGATCTTGATCTCAGTGAAGTTCAGGCCTGCCTCGGTGAACACGTTGCGAAGATCGACCTCGGTCGTGTTGAAGGAGAGGTTGCCAACGAAGAGCCTAGTTCCCATGTTCAGTCCACTTTCTGTGACCCTTCATCCTGGCGACCTCGCCAGGGTGTTGGGGCCACGCACAATGCGCCCAGTTCTCGACTGCATAAACGCCCAGGAGAACTAACGCGCTAGGAAAGAGGCCTGGACCGATAGGAGATCGATCGCGGAACGGCCCAGAAACCATGACGGCTATTTCCGGGATGTCCAGCGATTTCTTTTCATGCCGTGTCTCGGGCCGAGGCTTGAGCGCGGCCGCGTGCCCCGCACACATCTCCGGCGCAGCGGCCTTGAGAACGCAAGCGGATCCTCAAGGGAACCCCAGTCATTTTTGGGGGCCGAGATCGAACGAATCGTTGGGTTTCTGTTCAAGGACGGGTACGGTGGAGGAAGCGGACTACCGATACCGGTTCTTCCATGTCGATCTCACTCTCCAGGCAAGCACGTCTCCTTCTTCGCATCATCTTCCTCGTCACCTTCGCCGAGTCAATGCTGGTTCCCATCTACGCGGCTTTCACCGAGAAGGTGGGCGGTAGCATTCTCGACGCGGGCATTGCCTTCGCCGTCTTCTCGATGGCGACTGGCTCGGTCATCACCCTGCTCGGTACCCGGCCAATCTTTCAACGACGCATCAGGTTCTTTCTGGCGCTTGGCCTCTGGGCATCCGTCTTTTGCGATGTCGGCTACGTCTTTGTGCAAGACAAGTGGCAGCTCTTCGGGGTGCAAGTGGTCGCAGGGTTCGCCACTGGCCTGATCGAGCCTGCATGGGACTCGGTGTTCAGCGATGGAATCGACGAACCCTCGGCCAGGCACTGGTCCATCTGGGCCGGTGGCACGCATTTGTTCGCCGGATTGGCGGCGCTGGCCGGCGGCATGATCGTCGCCCACTTTTCATTTTCGGTACTGTTCCTGACCATGGCGGCTGTCGATGCGCTGGCGGCTTCCATAGCGTCGACGGCGAAGGTCGGCAGTGTCGACTCCGGAACGGAGGTCCTGCAGCAGCCCCAGCCAATGGCGCGGGCCAACACCGCGGCGGTATCGGTGACCGATGAAGTCGGCGCCGGCTGACCGACCCTAGTTCTCGAACATGCTCTTTGCGGGGATGATCTTCACTTGTGACGCCGAGACAGGCAGGGGATAGCGCTCGATGGTCTTATCTTCTTCGAGGACCGCCGCGGGCGTGTCTTTGGTGTCGTAGACGATCGGCGTGGCTTTTCCCGTCGTGAGGGCGTCGGCCAATGCGCGGACGTTGTTGCCGACCACGGTCACCGCGAGATTGCCAGTCGAGAGGTGCTTGCGAATCGCGCGGTCCACGTCCTCTTTGGTCATCGTTGGCAGCCGCGCCTTCAGTTCGGCGATGACGTCTTTGCCGTAGATGGTGCCGTCGATGGCGTAGCCAAGTCGGCGCGAACCGTCTTGCGCCCACAAGTTGATGTAGTTGAGAAGGAAGGCGCGGGTGGCTTCGAAACCGGCGACGGGAATCCCGTCGCGAATCAACTTGTCGGTTTCGTAGATCGCCTGGCGAATGGCGAAGCCGGCGCTGGCGGGGGGAACCGGGCGCAACCAGATCTCAAAGTGCTGCTGGCGACGCGGAATGTTCGGCTCGGGGAAGGTCGTCCAACCATCTTGGATGAAGTTCTCGACGTAGGCGTAGTCGCCATAGTTGAGGCCGCGTTTCTGCCGCATGGTCAGCATCAGCACGCCATTGAAGGTTCGGTGCTCGCCAAGATACGAGGCGGCCAGCGCGAGGGGATAGAAATCGTCGTCGCTGCGGGTGACGTCGATGGCGTGACCGAGCGAGATGGCATCGCCGAGCGCCGGTTTTTCCACGAAGAGGAATTGCAAACCCTTTCGCTCGGGCGGCATAGACAGCGTCCTTCGTGGCGTGCCCTTGGCAGGCAGGCCCGCGAAACGAGACGCGTAGGTGTCGGGGAAAGATTCAGGGTAGCCCCCCGACAAGCCGACGATGAGCCGTTCTTGCACGAAATGCCGGGCGTAGAAGGCGCGCACGTCGTCGAGGGTGATCGCGGAAAGTCCGGCCAACGTGCCGAGGCTTGGATAGCCGTAGGGATGTCCGGCGTACAGAAGGGTCGCCAGCGCCTGCTTGCCCAGGTTCTCGTCGTCGTTGCCACGCAAGGTCTTGGCAATCGCGTCGTGCGCGTCTCGCTTGAGGCGGGCAAAATCCTCGACGGAAAAACGCGGGGTCACAATCTGCTGTGCGAGCAAGTCCGCGAAGGCTTCCAGATTGTCGCGATGGACAGTGCCGGTGAACACGAAGGCATCTTTGTCGCCGTAGCAATGAATCTCGGCGGCCATCGGGTACAACGCATCCAGCACCTCGGACCAGGTTCGTTTCACCGTGCTGGCTTCACCCAGCATTGCAGCCGTGAGATTGGCGATTCCCTCCTTGCCGGGAGAATCGTCGGCGGCGCCGACTTGGAAGACCAGCCGAATCGTCACCAGCGGACTCGTCGGCGATGGCAGGCGCACGATGCGGATGGGCTCCGAGCCGATTTTCTGGCTGGCAAGCGCGGACGATGTGGCGGCGACGGCGGCGATCGACAAAAGCATGGCAAAGATCCTGGGCACGATCATTGGACTTCGGGCTCGAGAACGACGACGGTTCGATTGTGCGGCGAAAAGTACTTGGCGGCGACTCGCTTGACGTCGGCGACCGTCACTTTGGCAAGCTGCGTGAAGCTTTCGTCGATGGCGTCGAGGCCGCCGGTCAGCGCCAGGAATTCGGCCCCGACCAGCGCGACCTTCTCAGCGGTGGAAAGGTGGCCGGCGAATTCGTAGCGCCTCCGAGAAACTACCTCGGCCAGAGTCTTTTCGCTGGTGCCTTCCTCGGCGACGCGGGCGATTTCTTTGTAGATCGCGTCTTCCACCTCGGGCACGTCTTTGCTCGATTTTACGGTGGCCAGGATGTTGAACAGGTTCGGGTCGACGTGCCGTTCACTTGAGCCGTCGAGGTGCTCGACCTTCTGCTCGTCGAGAACCAGGCGACGGAAAAGCGGCGAACGCTCGGCGAACACCAACTCGCCCAGGACCTCGATCGCGGCACCGTCCGTGTCGCCCGGAGAAAAGGCCGGGACATGATAGCCGACCAGCAGCATCGGTAGGCTTGCGCCTTTCCAAGGAACAGTCGTGCGCTTTTCCCGCGCCTGCGGTGTTTCGAACGGAACCGGCGGTCGCGGCGCGCCCCCCGACCATGCGCTGTAGTGCTTCTCGATAAGCGGTATGACCTGATTCGCGGTGACGTCTCCGACCACCAGCAGCATTACGTTGTCCGGTCGGTAGTAGCGGTCGAAGAACTGCCGCGAATATGCGAACTGATTGGGCATGTCCTCGATGTCGCGCAGAAACCCGATGGTGGTGTGCTTGTACGTG
>PMLH01000276.1 GCA_003159055.1 Myxococcales bacterium | reverse complement strand
CGATGTCGGGCAGGCTGAAGTTGTCGAGCAAGATGATGTCGGCGTTGGCCGCGAGCGCTTCTTCCAACTGGGCCAGCGAATCGACCTCGACCTCGATTTTGAGCCCGTGCGGAACCCGTCCGCGCGCACGCTCGATGGCGACCGCGACGCCGCCCGCGATCGCCACGTGGTTGTCCTTGATGAGNNATGAGAACGCCCGAGCCCAGGTCATGGCGATGGTTGACCGCGCCGCCCATGCGTACGGCGTACTTCTCCAGCAAGCGAAACCCTGGCGTCGTCTTACGGGTGTCGGCGATGCGCAACGGCGAGTTGCCCACGGCCTCGACGAAGGCACGTGCGAGGGTCGCGGTACCCGCAAGGCGTTGCACGAAGTTCAGCGCGGTCCGCTCGGCCGCGAGGATGGAGGCCGCGGCCCCTGCGAAGGTCGCAACCCGCGCGCCGGCAGGGACCCGCTGTCCATCCTGGGCCAGCAGGGTCACCACGACGCTCGAATCCACGCGACGAAACACCGCCGCGCAAAGCCCGAGGCCTGCCAACACCAGCGACTCGCGGGCGACCAGATGCGCGGTTGCGGTCAGGTCAGGCGCGATGACCGCCTGGGTCGTCACGTCGCCCCGGCCCAGGTCCTCCTCAAGGGCCAAATCGATGAGGCGACGAACAGCGTAGGTGTCGAGGCACGGATCGAGCATGCGGGGAGAATAGCCTGCCCGTGGCGGTTAGGAAACCTGTCGCCCACTGGCGGACGTTTCGCGGGCCGCCGTTGACTCGCGCGGGGGACCGCGGTAGGTAGTCGACAAATATGCGGGTCACAGCAGGGGCCGAACGCGGGCGAAAGCTGCGTGCGCCACGGGGAGCCACAACGCGCCCGACTGGGGCCAAGGTGCGCGAGGCAATCTTCAATATTCTCGGACCCTTGCCTCCGAGCCCGGTTCTCGATCTATTCGCCGGGACCGGCGCGCTTGGCATCGAAGCTCTTTCGCGCGGCGCCAGCAAGGCCACGTTCGTCGAGCGAGACCACCGGGCTCTGGCAGCCCTGCATCGCAATCTGCGGGCCTTCGACCTGTCTAGGCGCGCGCGCGTGATCGACTCCAACGTCGAAGTTGCGCTGCATCGACTGTCCGACGAGAAGGCGGAGAAGTTCTCCTGGGTCTTTGTCGATCCTCCCTACGCGGCGGGCGAGGTAGAGTCCGTGCTGGCGTTGCTTTCGGGAGGCCGGATTCTCGACACCGGTGCGGTGGTCATCGTCGAGCACGACCGCCACAACCTCCCGCCCGAGAACGTCGGCGTACTCGAGATGATGGACCGACGTTTCTACGGTGACACCGGCCTTTCCTTCTACCGCCGTCAGCGGGAGCTCGACTAGTGTCCGGCCGTCATCCTTTGGTCGGGGTCTATCCCGGCTCGTTCGATCCCATCACGAACGGGCACTGGGACATCATGCAACGGGCCTTGAGGCTGTTCGACAAGGTCATCGTGGCGCTCGCGGTGAACGTCAACAAGCGGCCGCTCTTTTCGCTCAAGACGCGCATGCGGATGATTCGCGATGCTGTCGGGCCCGAACCGCGGCTCGAGGTCGATGCCTTCGAGGGCCTGCTGGTTGACTATGCCCGCGCGCA
Organism: Myxococcales bacterium; assembly: GCA_003159055.1. The sequence goes on along the minus strand of PMLH01000276.1, from coordinate 3,380 downwards.
CGGGGCGCGGTTCCTGATTCGTGGTCTGCGGGCCGTGGCCGATTTCGAGTACGAGTTCCAGTTCGCCCACATGAACCGGCAGCTCGCGCCGGACATCGAAACCATCTTCCTGCCGACCAATGAAGAGAACTTCTACGTCTCGTCGTCACTGGTGAGGGAAGTAGCAGCGATGGGTGGCGACGTCTCGCGGCTGGTCCCGAAGGCGGTCCTGCCTGTGTTAAAGAAGAAGTTTAAGAAGATGCCGTAACATGGCTCGGGGGCTTGCGAAACGGCTTGACGTTGTAAGACCATCCGTGACCATGGTCGTTAGCGCGAAGGCGGCTCGACTGCGCGCCGAAGGCGTCGACGTGATTGGCCTTGCCGCGGGGGAGCCCGACTTCGACACGCCCGAGCACATCAAGCTGGCGGCCAAGCAGGCGCTCGATCGCGGCGCCACCAAGTATACCGCCGTCGAAGGCACGCCCGAGCTGCGCCGGGCAGTCGCCATGTGGTTTGCCAAGGCGCACGGGTTCGATGTCTCGCCCGAGGAGGTGATGGTCAGCGCCGGGGCCAAGCAAGTCGTCTTCAACGCCTTCCATGCCTTGCTCGACCAGGGCGACGAGGTCGTGCTGCCCGCGCCCTGCTGGGTCAGCTACGCCGAAATCGCCAAGCTGGCTGGTGCCGTTGCGATTCCGGTGCCGGCTCGTGCCGCGGACGGGTTCATCGTCGATCCGACGGCGGTTGCCCGCGCCATCACGCCAGCCACGCGGATGATCGTTGTCTGCTCGCCTTCGAATCCAACCGGCGCGGTCTACGACGAGGCGACCTTGCGCGCCATCGTCGACTTGGTCGTACGCCACGACCTGTGGCTCTTGACCGACGACATCTATCGCAGCCTCTGCTACGGCGGCGCGCGCTTCGTGCAGCCAGCGACTTTCGGTCCCGAGGTGCGAAAGCGCACGATTATCGTGGATGGTGTTTCGAAGTCCTACGCCATGACCGGCTGGCGAATCGGCTTCGCCTTGGCCGCGCCCGAAATCATCGCAGGCATGTCGACCCTGCAAGGCCAGTCGACCACCAACGCCGCTGCCGTCAGCCAGGCTGCCGCGCTGGCCGCTGTCACCGGACCGGACGACGATCTCGAACGCATGCGCCTGGAGTTCGACCGCCGCCGCCTCCTCATGCTGGACCGACTGCGAGCCATTCCTGGCATGACCTGCGTGGAGCCGAAAGGCGCTTTCTACGCCTTCCCCGACGTGACGGCATTTCTGGGCAGAGACACGCCAAGCGGTCGGCGAATCGACGACGATTTGTCCTTGTCCGAGTACCTCCTCGACGAGGCGAGGGTAGCGGTCGTGCCAGGCTCTGCGTTCTTCGCGCCTGGCTTCCTTCGGTTGTCCTACGCCACGTCGCAAGCCAACATCGAAAAGGCGCTGGCGCGAATCGCGACCGCCCTCGGCAAGTTGACCGGACGCCGGTAGGCGATGGCCGGATCCGTAGCCGGTTCCGGATCCGGTTTCCGGCCACCGGTTCCGGTTTCTACGTTCCGCTGCCGCTCGACGAGCCCGGCATCGCTGCGGTTCGCTTTCGGCGCAGCTTTTCGACCAGCGTGGTGCGGTTCAGTCCCAGCAACTCGGCGGCGCGGTTCTTGTTGCCGCCGGTTCGCTCGAGCGCTTCCGAAATCATTCGATCCTCGACCGACTCAAGAATTGCGCGAAGGTCGGTGCCGTCGCTGGGCAAGTCGGGCATCGGCGTCAGGTGTTGCGGACTGCGGGTCTGGACCGCCTGGCGAATGTTGGGTGGAAGATCAGACGGCCCGATGGTCCCGTTTCCCTTCAGGATCACCAGTCGTTCCAGCAGATTCTCCAGCTCGCGAATGTTGCCCGGCCACCCATAGCGACGCAGCGTCGCCAGCGCCTCCGGATGCAAGCCAAGCACGGTACGCCGATTCTTCTCGTTGAAGCGTTTGATGAAGTACTCGCACAAGAGCGGAATGTCGGTCAGTCGATGACGCAGCGGCGGCACCTCGATGGGAATCACGTTGAGCCGCCAGAACAGGTCGGCGCGGAAGCGGCCGGCCGCGACGTCCGAGTCCAGCTTGCGGTTGGTGGCTGCCAAGATGCGGACATCAATGTGTTGGTCGATTTCGTCGCCCACCGGGCGAAGCACGCAATCTTGGATCAGACGCAACAGCTTGGCCTGGATCGCCAGATCCATCTCGCCAATCTCGTCGAGCAATATGGTTCCGCCGTCGGCCTCGGCAAAGCGGCCGATGCGCGACGACGTGGCGCCCGTGAAAGCGCCCCGCGAGTGTCCGAACAACTCGGATTCGACCAGGTTGACCGGTATGGCCGCACAGTTGACCGCGACGAAGGGTTTCTTTGCCCTGGACGAGCCGGCGACCAACGAACGGGCGACGAGCTCCTTGCCGGTACCCGACTCGCCCGTGATCAGGACCGTGCAGTTCGTGTCGGCAACCTGGGCGAGCAGCGACAGCACGCTCAGCATCGCAGGGTCGCTGCCAAGCAGCCACGGCGCCATTCGGTCACGCCAGGACACGGGATCGGGCGCGGTGTTTGTGCCTTGTGTGGTCGAGAAACCGAGCGAGCTCGCCAGGACTTCTTCCAAGCTCTTGAGCTCGACCGGCTTGACTAGGAAATCGCGTGCGCCCGCCCGCATAGCGCGGACGGCGTCCGTGACTTCGGCGCTTCCGCTCATCACGATCACCGGGGTCGTCGGCGACTTCAAGCGTACGGCATCCAGAATGCCGAATCCATCGACGCCAGGCATGCGCAGATCCGTGACGACGGCATCGAATTCCTCGTGCTGCAATCGATCGATACCGCCTGGTCCGTCCGACGTTACGACGTCGTACGAGACTGAACGAAGAAGTCTGGCCATTGCCCGGCAGAGAGCTTCTTCGTCGTCACAGAGCAATACCTTCGCCATGAGAATCGCCTCGAAGCAACAGGGTATTCTACACGCTCGGTCTTTGAAGTGAGTAGATGAGGCGAGCGTGTTCGATGCTTCGAGCCGGCTTAGTGTGACGCAGAGTAGTGCATTGGTCAAGCACCTATCGGACTGTACCAGCGCTTTGTCGTCGCACTGCTCGGCTACGCGGCCACGATTGGGGGCCGTCGCCTGCCGTGTTGTGCTCGCGGCGCTCAGTTCCTGCGCCGGGGTGGCTTGTCAATTGTGGGTCTATCCAATATTTTTCCGAACGCTCCCTCGCAGGATTTTTCGCCGCCCCTGGCCGCCAGCCCTTGATTGCATCAGCAGGGCTGCGTATACACCCCCTGCATGGCCGACCCGGTACGCACACTGCTGCTGGAAATAGAAGAACAGTGCGGGAAGATTCCCGGTTGCGGGTTCGCCTCGGCGCCCGGGGGGGATGTTCGTCT
>PMLH01000067.1 GCA_003159055.1 Myxococcales bacterium | reverse complement strand
GCTCGACGACCTGCGCGCCCCGCCTGCCGAGGTCCACGACGACGGCCGCGACTTCGTCAAGACCAACAAGTTCGTTCTCTTCGGGCATCACTTCGCCTCCATCAGCGGTCCCGGCCCCCTGGTCGGCCCGGTGCTGGCGGCGCAGTTCGGCTNNTATCTGCCGGGCACGCTGTGGATCCTGATCGGCGCCATCCTGGGCGGCGCCGTGCAGGACTTCGTCATTCTCTTCGCCTCGGTTCGCCGCGACGGCAAGTCGCTGGCCGAGATGGTGCGCGAGGAAGTCGGCCCGGTGGCTGGCACCATCGCCATGTTCGCCATCCTCGGCATCCTCATCATCCTCGTCGCCAACCTCGCCTTGGTCGTCGACAACGCCCTGGCCGAGAGTCCGTGGGGCGTGGTCACCACCGCCATGACCATGCCGTTCGCGATGATCATGGGCCTCTACCTGCGTTTCCTGCGCATCGGCAAAGTGCTGGAGATGACCGTCATCGGGGTGGTCTTTCTCGCGCTCTCGCTGTGGGCTGGCTACGCCGTGAACCACCACACCACGCTGGCGCCGTTTTTCACGCTGAGCAAGGAGAAGCTGGCCCTTTGCCTGATCGTCTACGGCTTTTGCGCCAGCGTGCTGCCGGTGTGGCTTCTGCTTGCGCCGCGCGACTACCTCGTGACCTTCCTCAAGATCGGCGTGGTCGTCCTGCTCGCCATCGGCATCGCCCTTGTCCTGCCACCCATCAAGATGCCGGCGCTGACCCATCCGGGTAGCTTCACCGGTGGCATGCGGCCGGTGGTCGCGGGCAGCCTCTTCCCCTTCTGTTTCATCACCATCGCGTGCGGCGCCATCAGCGGTTTCCATGCCCTAGTGGCGAGCGGAACGACCCCCAAGATGGTGACGCGCGAACGCACCGTTCGTCCCATCGGCTACGGGGCGATGTGCCTCGAAAGTTTCGTGGCCATCATGGCCATGATCGCCGCGTGCGTGCTCGACCCCGGCGTGTACTTCGCGGTGAACGCGCCGGTTGGCCTGGTCGGTGGCACGCCCGACGCCGTCGCGCAGGCGGTGTCCGCCTGGGGATTCCCGGTGCGCGGGGATGCTCTGACGGCGCTCGCCGGTGCCATCGGCGAGAAGAGCGTGCTGGCGCGCACCGGTGGCGCGCCCACTTTGGCCATCGGCATGGCGAGTATCTTCCGCTCCATCATCGGCGGCGATGCGGCGATGAAGGTTTGGTACCACTTCGCGCTCATGTTCGAGGCGCTGTTCATCCTGACCACCGTCGACGTGGCCACCCGCATCGGCCGATTTCTCATCCAAGAGCTGGCAGGCCGCCTATGGCCGCGCGCCGGCGACACCAAATTCTACCCGGCCAACGTCAGCGCCAGTCTGGTGTTTGCTGGGGCTTGGGGCTATTTCCTGTACGCGGGAGTGAAGGATCCCTTGGGCGGCGTGAACTCGCTGTGGCCGCTTTTCGGCATCGCCAATCAACTTCTCGCCTGTGTCGCCTTGTGCTTGGCCACGACCATTCTCATCAAGGCCGGCCGCGCCCGATACGCGTGGGTGGTTCTTCTGCCACTCGCATTCTTGGGCACGGTGACCTTCGCCGCCGGCATCGAGAAAATCGTGCATCCGAATCCGCGCATCGGTTTCTTGGCCATGGCGACAAAGCTCGGCCAGGACCTTGCCAGCGGAAAGGTGCCGGCGGCCAAGCTTGCGGCGACCCACAGCCTCATCTTCAACAATCGCCTGGATGCGGTCGTTGCAGCCTTGTTCCTGGTGCTGGTGATCGCGATCCTGCTGGTCTCGATTCGGGAATGGGTTCTGATTCTCACCCGTCGCAAGGCGGCGGTCCTGCGGGAAACCTCTCCGGTTTGGTTGCCCCGGACTGTGATCGATTCAGAGAATCGACGACCGTGGTGGAAGCTGGGTACGGCGGTCGTTATCCTGGGTGCGCTCGCACGCGAGCTTTCGGGCGAGGCGGCGGCTGCCCGATCGTCACTTCCGCCCGACCAAGCCCTGGCCGAGACCCTCGCGCACAAATACGACAACCCGCAGAGCCCCGGCCGCTGTTGCTAGGAGCCTGTCGCGGTAACCACTCCGCGTCCGGGTTACCACGACAGGCTCCTAGTCGGTGCGGGCCACACAGTGGCCGTCGCTGTTCGGGAAATCGCACATGCCAGAGGGCAAGCACTGCTGGTCGGAAGAGCAAGGCTTCGGGGCACAAAAGCTGGAGGCTGAGGCCGGGCCTGGATTCACGAGGCTGTACCCCAGATCGCCCGCTCCGGGAGCGACGCAACCGAGCAACGGATCGTCGCTGCACGTGAAGCCGCCTGTGCAAGGCCGGAGACACAGACTACGGCCGTCTCCCAGTAGCGCGCAGTCGGACTCGGGCGGGCAGGCCTCGGTCGAGCAAGCCTTCGTGCACATGCCTTTGGCCCCAAGGTTGGTGCAGACGCCGCTGGCACACAGGTCAGCGCGCATGGCCCCTGTCTCGTCCACGCACGCTTGGCCGACATCGGCCGGCAAGTCGCCAAAACAGGCATAAACCCACGGGCTGCTCGCGCTACTTGCCAGTCCAGGAGGAAGCAGTCGACAATGAAGCTGGGCGCTACAGTCCTTGTCTTCGCTGCAACGGGGCAGGCACAGCTTGGCCTGCCAAGCTTCATGCGTGCCGCTGGGCGGCGGCGCGGTCGCCAGGCCCGCGCACACCTGACCGTCGTCACAGATGCCGGACTCGCAAGTGCCAGCGCAGATTCCGTGCGGCGGACCGAATTCGCACGAGCTGTTTGATGGACAAAGACAGGTCAGCTTGTCGCCACACTGACCATCGAGATCGCACGGGTCGCCGATGCTGTTGGGGGTGACGGTTACGAAAGCCGCGTGCGGTTTTTCGACCACCACGCCGTCCAAACCCCTGACCACGAGCTTGACGGTGTAGGTGCCGGGCAGGCGGTAGATGTGGCTGGGCGTCTGTCCAGGGTCGAAGCCGTCGCCGAAATCCCAGAGGTATTGGCTGACCGTCGTGGTGAACAGGGGGACGAATCGAAGCGTCAAAGGTGCGGTGCCGGTGCAGGCCAAGTTCTCGGCATCGAACGACGGGCAGCCTTCGACGGCGAAATCCACGGCAAGCGTCGGCGCCACGTCAGACATACGCGGCGCAATCTCCGTGGCGGGCCGCTCGACGGCCGCATCGCTGACGGGTGCTTGGGTCTTGCCGCAAGCAAGACCGGCCAGGACCAAAACCAGGACGCGCTTCATCCGAGGCAGAATGTTACTCGCTCGCCACGAAGAGTTGGCAAATTTCCAAGTAGCGCGATTCTGGCCAGTTGGGCGGCGTGGGAAAGTCGGGCGGCAGGCCTCCAGTTTCCAGCACAGCCGCCTTGCGGCCGGACAGTCGGATTCCCTCGTCGATGTGGCGAAGCACCGACGGACCGCGTCGCGTGTTGGCGGACACCCAAAGGATTCCTCCCGTCGGAGGCAGCAACCTGGTCGCCAACGCGATGAGCTGGGGATAATCGCGCTTCATCGACCATTGCGACGCCCGCGCCGCCGAGACGGTGGGCGGATCCATGATGACGGTGTCGTAGACGTTGCCGCGCTCGACCTCCTTCTGCATGAACCGGCGCACGTCCGAGACCTCGAAGCGAAAACGGCCGTCGTCAGGGGAATAGCCGGACAGCTTGAAGTTCGCGCGCGCCCAAGCCAGAACGCCGGATGAAAGATCGACGCTGGTGACGCTGGCGGCGCCAGCGCGTGCGGAGGCGACGGACAACGCCCCGGTGTACGCGAACGTGTTGAGCACGCGCCTGCCAGCCACGAAACGGCTGATATTCCGACGCTGCTCGCGCATGTCGGGAAACAGCCCGACATTGAGGGAGCCAAGGAGGTGCAGCTCGTAAGGCGCACCAAGCTCGGTGACGACGACGTTGTCGTCCGGCGCCGCCCCGATCACTTCGTCCTTGCACGATCGGTCCTGAGGGTCCTTGCCTCGCACCTTGATGACGGCCCCACGAACGTCGCCGGCCTCGGCTAAAACCGCTTGTGCCAGCAGCCGGGCGAACGGCAAGAGCGGTCGGCTGGGCGCACAAACCACCGCGAAATCGCCGAACCTGTCGACGGAAAAACCGGGCAAGCCGTCGCCCTCGGCGTTGACCAGTCGATACGACGATTCGCCGCCGACCAGCCCCAGCATGCGCCGAAGGTGCAGGCTCGCCCGAACTCGCTCGACGAAGAACCTCAAATCGAAGCCATGCACGAACGGATCCGTGCTCAGAACCTGGATGACGCCGTTTTCAGGATCGGCGATGCCGCACGCGATCATTTCGCCTTTGGCGTCGAGAAGGCGCACCTGCCGCCCGGGCTCGCAAGCGCCAGCCGACGGCAAGCCCTCGAGTGCGACCACCGGTCTTCGCCGGGCATCGAGCCCGTCGGGGAGGGTCACACCGAAGAAATTGGCCACGTCAGAACCAGGATCAAACGAGAAATTCTTGGGTGGGCGAGGGGTTTCGAACCCCCAACCCTCGGATCCACAATCCGATGCTCTGCCATTGAGCTACGCCCACCAGAATCCCCTTGCGAGGAGGCAAAGGTATGCCGTGAGGTTGGGGCCCGAGTCAAGGGGTCAAACTGAACCGCACTGCGCCGGCTTTTTCAGGTTGACGAGGTGAGCCCTTAGCCGTGAACATAGGGCCGCAGCGCAACCAGCCGAGGAAAACATGACTAGATACGCGACACTGTTTCTGTTCCTGGCTTTCGTGGCCGTGCCGGTGTTGGCACGCGCGGGGGAAGCCGACGATCTGCAAAGGCAGATCGATTACCTGAAGCAAACCACCAACGATCTTGAGCGCCAGGACGACCAGAAGGCGGTCACCACCGAGATTACCATGATGCGCTCGTGGCTCGACAACGCCTGGACGCTGCGCTCGCAGGAGAAATACGACGACGTGCGTATCGTTCTCGACCGTTGCGAAGCCCAGGCCAACATGGTCAGGCAGCGGTTGACTGCCGCCAAGCTGGCGGCCCAGGCGGCGGCCAAGGAGGATGAGGTGAAGCGCGCGAAGAGTCAGCTCTCGCGTACCAAGAAGGCCCTCGAGAATGCCAAGATCCAGAAGGCTCGCATGGAGGGCAAGGTATGAAAACCGCTGTGATCGGGAGATGTGCAATGACCCGCGCTACTCTGCTTTCCGTTTTCGTGACCACGCTCCTCGCGCTCGGCTGCGCCACCCCGCCGAAGCCGCGAGAGCTGGACGCGCTCGAGAAGTTGCGCTCGGATCCGCAGATGCCGGCCGCCCGCAAGAAGGCGCCTGACCTGTGCAAGAAGGCCGACAAAGCGCTCTCGACCGCGACCGACAAGTGGCAGAGCAACGATCTCAACGACTCGGTCAACAGCGCGCTCCTCGGCCAGATCTTCTATCGGCACGCCCTGGCGCTGGCCGATCAGGACAGTTCGAATGCTCGCATCGCGGACGCCGAGGATACCTTGTCGGCCGTCGGCGACGAGCAAGAGAAGGTGCAGAAAGACCTCGACGACACCAACGAGAAGATCGGCCTTCTGCAAAAGCAGGTGCAGAAAGACGAGGCGATGAAGGCACTGGAGGCGCAGATGGCCGCCGACAAGAAGTCGAACGCGGACAAGTTGTCACAGGAAAAGCTGCACTCGGAAACCGCGGAGAAAATCGCTGACGCCGAGCTAGCGCTGAAAACCGCCGAGACCGTGAACGCGGCCAAGTACGCCCCTGAGATCTACAAAGAGGCAAAGGAGATCCTGGGCAAGGCGCAAAGCGAAATGCAGGCTGGGCAAATGCAGCAGGCCCAGACCAGCGCCGAGATTGCCAGGAAGACCGCGGAGAACGCTGCAGCGTCCGCTAAACCGAGCTATGCGCGGGATTCGCAAGCCGAGGAGAATCGCAAGAAAGCGGACGCGCTGTTCGCCGAGGCCAGCCGGATTCCGGGCGTCGCGGTTCGCCGTGACATCCGTGGTTCGCTGCAGCGGATGATCATCTCGATTCCGGCTGAGCTGCTGTTCGTCAAGAAGCAGACCGTAATCGCTCCCGGCAAGGATGGGATTCTCAATCCCATCGCCGATTTGATCAAGAAGAAGGAATACCAAGACTTCCCGGTGCAGATCATCGGCCACACCGACAGCCGGGGTGCCGCGCAGTCGACGCTGCTTGCGATGTCCGGAGCGCGAGCGCAATCGGTGTTCAACGCCTTGGTCACCCGCGCCGTGGATGTCAGGCGGATGATGGCGAGCGGGCAGGGCGGGGCGGAACCCATCGCCGACGGGCGGAATCGCACGAACAACTTCCGTGTGGAAGTTGTGTTCCTGTATCAGTAGTTGCTGGTACTGAGAGGCCGTGGTCGTGGCCGGAGTAGTTGGTCGGCCACGGCCAGGTCCACGACAACGCCTGCGGCCACCAGCCATCGGCCGGCGAGGCGTGTGGCGTGCGTCGCGACAGGCGTCCCGGGGCCGGACGGCAAAAGAAAAGGGCCCAGACTTCGTGGTCCGGGCCCTTGTTGGTGCGCGAGAGCGTCTCGCGGTCAGCGACGATTGATCCGGCTGGCTACTTCACCCACTTCAGCTTGGGCGAGATGGTCACCTGCTCTTTGGGCAGCTTCTCGAGGGCGTCTTTGTAGGTCTTGCTCTTGAACTTCTCTTGCTCTTTTTCCGCCTGCTCGCTCGTCTTCTTGTGCATCCCGATAGTCTGGAAGGTGATGGCGGCGTGCGAGGCGATGGTCTCTTGCAGGCGGGACAGGATGTTGTCGAACTGTTGGCGGGAGACCGAAATCCGGATCGCCGGCTCTTCTTTGTAGACGCCGACGAAGGTCAGCGACTTCAGCTCTTGCGCATTGCTAAACATACTGGTCATGTATTCCGCCCAGGCGGCCAGTGCCGAGTTGATCTTGAGGTCGGCGACGAACTCGTCTTTGCCCATCTCGACATAGGGGTAGGAAATCTCGACCGCCTGATTCCCAGCGTCGAGCTTGTAGCCCGGCTTGTGCGCGAACTTCTCATCGTAGCGTACCTGCTTCTTCTTCTCTCCGATGTGGCAGGTGTCGTTCAGGTCCTCTTGTAGCTCCTGTTCACCCCGCGTGCTGTGGATGAAAGCGCGGTCGACCTGCTCGCCGAAATCGTATTTTACGTTGTTTTCGCACTTGGGTGCGCGGTCGCTCTGTTCGCGCACGACTTTGGCGATCACGCCGCCTTCACCGCCGGATTTGGCTGCGGACTCGGACGCGTAGAACCAGCCCTCGAAGTGAGTCGGTTCAAACGCGCTACGTTTCATCGCGTAGGCGTACAGGACTTTCATCGGAGCGTACATCTGGTCGCGCTTGGCCGGCTGAAGCATGCCCAGTCTCATGATGACCTTCTGCCCGTCGGATGGACCGGTCACGTCATCGGCCACGACGCTGAACTTGGGCACTCCGGGTGGAATGTCGGGCTGGGTGCAACACGTCTGTGAACCCTCGGCCGCCTTCTTTTCGCACGCGGCGCCTGCAAATGTGGCCAAGCCTGCAAAAAAGACGGCAAGAAACCCTGTGACTGACTTCCCAGTCATCCCTATCTTCATGTGGGACCTCCGTTGCGAGGAAATTGAAGCGTCCGGAGCATACACACAGGGCGGCCAGGGGTGAATCGATAAAGCGGATTTTTGCCGATTCGCGGACTTCTCTCGGCCGGTCGGCCTTGGCGGAAAAAGCGCTTCGCAGACGTGGGTTTCCCGATTCCCCGGCGGCGTTCGGCGCTATAGTCAGGGGCCTGTCTGGAGGTGCCGGACAGGCGCGGAGGCTTGGATTTCCCACATGACGAACGACATTTCCACTGCCCTACGAACCTTGCGACTGGATCCCGACGACGAAAACGCCGGCAAGGCGCTCTCGTCTTTGCCGTCAGCCGAGACCGACCCTGGTGCGTGCGAAGAGCTGAGCCCCGTGCTGGCCGCCGAGCGCGCCTTTCATGCGGAAATGAACAACCTCGCGTTCTCGCTGCGCCTGCTCGACGCCGAGGGCGTGGTCGCCTCGAGCCCGGCCGCCCGGGCGGCGCTGCTGGTAGAAAAGGCCCGGCTCTTGTGGGCCGAGCTTTGGCAGGTCGAGGCTGCGCGCGACGTGCTCAAGCGTGCGTTCGAGCTCTCCCCGGACCTTTCCGAGGCGAAGGCCCTGCTGCGCGAGTTCGAACAGGAGGATTCCGGCTGGCAAGAACAAGCTGAGTCGCTTTCTGCCCAAGCGGCCGAGGCAGGCGAGAGCCCAGCCGCGGCGGCGTTTCTTGCATTGGAAGCCGATCTTCTGCTGCGGCATCGAAATCTTCCCGATGAGGGGGAGGCCCTGTATCGGCGAAGCGTGCAGCTCGAACCCGGCAACCGTCGCGCGAATTTTGCGCTGGAGCGGTTGCTTGGCAAGCGCGGGCGCGAGAACGATTTGGCAGAGCACCTGGCGCGCAGGATTGTCGCCGCCGAAGCCCCGGCGGACAGGGCTGCGGCTGAACTGGCAGCAGGCCGTTTGGCCGAGAAGATGGGGAAGCACGCTGAGGCCGTCGAGCACTACCGGCAGGCGCTGGTGGCCGCGCCGTCGGACGAGCGACCGTATCGCGCCCTGGACAGGGTGTTCGCGGGACGAGGCGACGTGGTCGACCTGGTCAAGATCTACGAGGCCGCGCTGAAAGCTGCGAAGCGTGGTCAAGCTGAGGTCCCCGCTGCGCTCGGTCTCGGGGAGCTGTATTGGAAACGGCTCGGGAAGCTGGAGGAAGCCGAGCAGTACTTCCGAAGGGTGAAGAAGGCGCAGCCCTACGACCCGAAGGTGGTCGCCTTCTATCGCGAGTACTACCTGTCACGTGACGAGATCCCGCAGCTGCTTGCACTCTTGGGTCAGGCACAAAAGAACGAAACCGATCCTGAGGTGAGGATCCACTACGGCATCGAAATGGCGACGGTGGCCGAACGCCGTCCGCAGCTTCTGGAAAAGGCGATCGACGCCTGGAAGTTGCTTCTGCGCATTCGCCCTGGTCTGCCCGAGGCGATCGAGGCTTTGCGGCGCCTCTACACCAAGGCCGAGAAGTGGAACGCCCTGCTGGAACTGCTCAAGGACCAGTGCGAGGCGCTGCCCGCGGGTGAGATCGACCAGAAGGTTCAGTGCTACCTTGAGATGGTTCCCATCTACCGCGATCGCCTGAAACTTGAAGTGATGGTGATCAACACCTACGCAGCCATCCTGGCGCTACGGCCCGATCACGCCGAGGCGCTGGTGGCGCTGGCCGAGCGCTACGAGGCGCAAAACCGCTGGGGCGATCTGGCGGGCGTTCTCATGCGCCAGGCCCAGGCCGTGTCCGATGCGGCCCAAAAGATTGCGCTGTACCACCGCATCGCCACCCTGTGGATCGAGAAGTTCGGCAACCACCACAACGCCATCGCGGCGCTAGAAAAGGTCCTCGAACTCGACCCGAAGGATGGACCGGCGCGAACCACGCTGCGCGAAATCTACACGCGCGGGCGTTCGTGGCGGGCCTTGCTGGATCTCTTGCGCCGCGAGCTGGTCTTTCTCAGCGCGGAGGCGCGGCGGGCGCACCTGGCGGAAATGGCCGTCCTGGCGGCCGAGCGGCTGGCGGATTTGCGCCAGGCCATCGGGCTGTGGAACGAGGTGCTTGAACTGGTGCCGGGCGACCGTGTTGCGGTGACCGCGCTGGCGGGGCTCTACGAACGCGAAAAGCGCTGGCCGGCGCTGGCCGAGATCCTTGTTCGTCTGGCCGAATCGGCGGGCGGGGAAAACAGCCCCGAGGGCTGCGCCTTGCTCGAACGGCGCGGGCTGATCTTGGTCGAGAAACTCGGCGCGGGACAGGCTGCGCTCGACACCTTGCGGCGGGTGCACTCGGCCCAACCCGAGAATCCGCGCGTGCTGCGCGCCCTGCGCGAAGCCTATTCGCAGACCGGAGACATTGATGCGCTGGAATCGCTCTATTCCGCGCGCCATGCGTGGGATGGCCTGTGCGACGTGCTCTCTGGTCTGGCCGAACGCACTGCCGACATGCGGCTGCGCACGCAGGCCTTCGAACGCGTGGCGGACATTGCGCGCAACCGGCTCGGTCAGACCGAGCGCATGATCAAGGCTTACGAAGGCATTTTGGCCACCGATCCGTCCAACCATGGCGTGGCCCGTTTGGCCGCTGAGCTGTACGAGAAGACCGAGCGCTGGGGGCGACTCATCACCACCTTCGAGATTCTGCTCGGCCCAGAATCGGCGCCCGTGCTGTCGCCAGAAGAAAGCCTGCCCATTCTCGATCGGGCGCGCACCGTATGCGAAACCAAGCTGCAGGCCAAGGGCCTGGCCTTTAAGTGGTGCGCGCGAGCGTTCCGCATTTGTCCGACGGATGCCAAGGTTCGAGCCGATCTGGAAAGGCTGGGCGCCGAGGCCGAGGAATGGGACATGCTACTGGCGCTCTTGATCGAGCGTCAAGGCATGGGCGGAAAGTCTGGCCCCGAAGCCGAGGAGCGACTCGGCCTGCTTCGCTGCTGCCTCAACTTGCTGGTGTCACACGTGGACAATCCGGTCGATTTGCAGCGCTTCGCCGAAACCATTTTGGCGGAGTCTCCCGGTGATCCCGACGCTGAGTTGGCGCTCATCAAGCTCTTCACCCAGAAGGAGCGTTGGACGGAGCTGGTTGCTTTGCAACAAGCCAGGCAGCGCCGCGTGACCGACCCGTCGCTGCGGGCCGAGGCCCTGCTGCGCATCGCCCGCCTTGAGGAAGAGAAACTGGGTGACACCAAGTCCGCCACGCGCAGCCTGCAAGAGGCGGTTCAGGTCGAGCCGGAAAACCTGCGCGCCTTGCGCGAGCTGGCGCGCTTGCTGGAAGAGCAGGGCGATTTTCGCAGCCTGGTCGCGGTGCTGGGGCGGCAAGCGTCGCTCAGCAATGAGAACGATCGAGCCGCCGCCTTGCTTCGGCTGGGCAAGGTCTACGAACGCGATCTGGGCGAGCACAAGGAGGCGACCCAGGCCTACCTGGAGGCGCTTGAGCTCGACAACATCGCGAGCGGCGCGGTCGAGGGGCTGGAGCGTCTTTTTGCCGCCGACGCCATTCGCAGCGAGGACGTTGCGGCGGTGGCCAACCGGCTGGCCCCCTACTACGAGCTGACCGAGAACTACGCCAAGTGGGCGACCACGCTGGAGTCCCTGGTTCGCGTGGCCAAGGACGATTCCGGCCGCAAAGGCCATCTCGAAATGCTGGCCGACCTCTATGCCGGCCCACTTGGCGACGCCACCGCCGCCTACAGCGCGGTCCAGCGCATCTTTGAGATCGAGCCGACCAACCACGCCACGCGCGAGCGTCTGGTCCAGCTGGCCGAGCTGGTGGGCAAGTTGCCTGAAATCGCCGAGAGCGCGCGGCGGGTTCTGGCCACGGCCACCGAGCCGACCTTGCGCCAAGAACTGCTCATGCTGGTGGCGGACGTGGAAGAACGGCAGCCCGAACGCATGAGCGATGCCGAATCGGCGTTGCGCCAGGTGCTCGAGATCGATCCGTTACACCTGGGCGCCTACCGGACCCTATGTCGCATCTGCAAGGACGCCGAGCGCTGGGGCGCCTTGCGCGACCTTATCGCCGAACGCGAAAAGCACCTTCCGGACGTCAAACAGCGCGTGGAGCTGCTTTGGCAGGTCATCGAAATCGACGAGGGGTTGCTCTACGATCGGCCCAACGCCACGGCCACCTTGGGCCGCATCATCGAACTCGACCATGCCGATCTCAAGGCGTACCGCATTCTCGAACGCCACTACACCGAGGCCCAGAAGTGGCGCGAGCTCGACAATCTGCTGCAAACCGAGATCTCCATGGTGTCCCGCAATGACGTTGCGGATCTCAAGGCGCGGCGGGCAGACCTGGCGCTGACTCGTTTCGACGACGCCGCGGCCGCGTTGCACTTCATCGTCGAGGTTCTGGACATGGTGCCGACCCATGCCCAGGCCATCCCACTGCTCGAACGCGCTCTCAAGGTGCCGGCCGAGCGTCATCGCGCCGCGGCCATGCTCGATGCTCTGTATGCGGCGGCGGGCAATTGGTCCAAGCTGGTCGAGATTCTGGACGTGGAAAGGGAAGCCCTCGAAGGGGCGGGCGCCCTCGAATTGCTCATGCGCAAGGCGGAATTTCAGGAGAGAAAGCTCGATGCGCAGGCGCAGGCGCTCGACACTTGGCGGACCGTGCTCGAACTCGATGCCCATGCCGAGCGGGCACTCTCCGAGGCCGAACGGTTGGGTTCGGCGCTCGGGAGGTACGGCGATTTGATTGACCTGTACCAGGGCATGGCGGCCAAGCGCGATCCCTCCGATGTGGCTGGCGTTGCTGACTTGCTCATCCGGGCTGCGCGTCTGTGCATGGCCCACGTCCCTGATCGCAAGGTCGCCATCGCAGCCTGGCGCCGAGTGCTCGATCTGGATATCAGCAATGCCGACACCGGCGCCAAGGCGGCCGAGGCTCTCGAACTGCTCTACACCGAGGCCGACGACATAGCGGGGCTCGTACACGTGCTCTCCACCCGGGCCGACTGGACGAACGACCCAGGCGCGCGCGGGCGGATTCTCTTGCGCGTAGCCGACTTGCAAGAGCATCGCTTGCAGCAGGTCGCGCCGGCCGTGGAAACCTATCGTGGTTTGCTCGACGGCGAGAGCGAGGTCGCCACCCAGGCCTTCGACAACCTGGACCGCATCTTCCAGAAGACGAAGCAGGCGCGCGAGCGCGTCGAGCTACTCAAACGGCGCCTCGATCGCCTGGACGGCAGCGCACGCCGTACGATGCGCTTCCTCGTCGCCACGATTCTGGAGAAAGAGCTCGCGGATCTGGACGAGGCCGTGGCCGCCATTCGCCCCATCCTCGACGACTTGCCTGAGGATCGCGAGGCACTCACCACGCTGGCGCGCCTTTACCAAACGGCGGGCGTCTCGGCGGAATATCTGGAAGTGCTCGAACGCCTGCTGGCGGTGGCGAGCAGCGATGCCGAACGCATCGATCTGTTGCGCCAGATCGCGGGGCTATTGCAAGGGTCGCTCGGTCGCCAGTCCGAGGCGCTCGACAGGTGGCGCGAAATCCTGCGCCTGGCCCCGAAGGATCCGGCAGCCATGGCCGAGATGGAACGCTTGCTCGCCTGCGACGACGTGAGCCTGCGCTTTGCCGCCGCCGAGACGCTTGAACCGATCTATGCGAAGGCTGGCGATCACGCTCGGTTGGCAGGGATTCTGCGCGTGTTCATCGAGCTGGCCGAGGATGGGAACGCCCGCGCCAGCTATCGCGCGCGCCTGGCCGGCATCGAGGAAGTCCAGCTGGGCGACAAGAAGGCCGCGTTCGCGACCTGGGCCGCGGCCATCAAGGACGCCACCAGCGACCCCGAGCTCGACCGTCTGCTCGATGCCTACGAACGTCTGGCCGGCGCTCTCGGGCCGGACACCATTCTCGACATCGTGGATCTCTATCGCGCCATCGAGCCGGACATCCTGGCCGACACCACGCGCATGCGCGTCCAGCAGACCATCGCCCGATACGCCATCAAGCTTGGCGACCTTCCCGTGGCGACGGACTACTACAATCGCATCGTCGAGCGCCGACCCGACGACGACGACGCGCTTGCGGCGCTGGAAACCATCTATGAGGAACGCTCCGAGAACGAGCAGCTGTACGAGGTGGTGTTGCGGCGGGCCGACCTGGCCCAGAACGCGAAGGCCGAACAAGCCCTGCGCCGTCGCGGCGCCGTCCTGGCCCAGAAACTGGGGCGCCACGAGGATGCCATCGCGGCCTGGGAGCGTGTGTGGTCGATGAACAGCGGCAACGCCGAGGCGGTGGCCGCGCTCGACGGTCTGTACACGACGCTGGGGCGCTGGGACGATCTGACCAACCTCATCGAGCGTTGTCTCGAACACGGGGTGCCCGCCGGTGTCGCCATCGATCTGCGCTTCCGACTGGCCGAGATCCAGCGCGTGCAGTTGGCCAACCGCCCCCGCGCCCTCGAATACCTGGGCACGGTGCTCTCGGGCGAGCCCGATCACGCCAAGGCCATCGAGATCCTGCAAGAGATGCTGTCCGACCCCGAGGTTTGCGTCGACGCGGCCAATCTGCTTGAGCCCGTGTTCATCCGTCGCAATGCCTGGAAGGATCTGGTCGGCATCGACAGTCTACGGTTGAAGTTCAGCGAGGATCCCGCCTTGCGCCTGGCGTGGACGCAAAGGATCGCCCAGATCTACGAGGAGCAGATCGAGGATCTGGACGAGGCCTTCAACTGGTACAGCCGCGTCTTCCAGGAGAGACCGACGGATACGGCGGCGCAAGAACAGCTCTTGCGGCTGGCGCCCAAACAGAATCGCTGGCGC
>PMLH01000356.1 GCA_003159055.1 Myxococcales bacterium | reverse complement strand
GAGGCGCCGCGACCTGACGACGCCGAGCTGTCACGGGAAGTGCAGCACGCTCTCAAGCGGGCACAGCTTCTGGCGCAAGCGGTAGCCACCGAGGAAGCTCCGCTGGGATCGCTGACAGGATCCACCCAAGGCACATCTACGCAGGGCGTGGCTGGCGACGAGTACGCGACTGCCATCTACACCGCAATCCGCAAGAATTGGAACATCCCCACGGGCATGATCCCCGACACCGAGTTGGCTGGCCTCGCCGCCGAAGTGCGGCTCTCCATCCTCGGCGACGGAACGCTGGCCCACACCGAGATGGGGAAGTCCTCGGGCAACCAGTATTTCGACGACTCTTGCCTTCAGGCCGTTAGGATCACCCGTCAAGTTCCACCGCCACCAGCCAACCAGCGTGCTCGATTCGAACACGGTACGCTGCTGGAATTCTCGGGCAAAGATATCACCCGCCAAGGAGCAGCATGACTGGATTGGGAACGTCGCAACGGGGTGGCTTTGGGCGAGCCAAGGCACTGGCAGGAGTGCTGCTTGCCGCCCTAACTCCAGGCGCCGCCGCAATGGCCGCGCCCCAGCCTCCTGTCTATCCTATCGCCTTGCCAATGGCGCTCGGCGAGACAGATCTGGCAGCGGGTGCGATAGAGGTGGAGCGGCGAGACCTGGATCTGGTGGGTGCGTTTCGGATCGTCGATCCGGCCTCATATTCGGTCGCGCTGGTCAAGGAAGGGTTGGGCTTCTCGGCCAAACTGTGGTCGCAACTTAAAACGCAGCTTGTTGCCAAGTTGCGGGTCGTCCGTCTGGGAGCTTCCCTGGTGCTGGACGGGCGTCTCTACCAAGTCGGCCATGGTCGCGCTGCTGTCTTGACCAAGACCTACCAAGGCACCGAGTTACGGACCCTCGTACACAAATGGTCGAACGATGTCATTGATAAGGTCACGGGAATGAGTGGAGTCTTTGGGTCACGAATCGCCTTTGCCATGATGGATAGGACTCCTGAGATCGCGACGATCGGCATGGATGGTCTGGACCTGAATGTGCTCACAACGATGAAGTCGCGCTGTTTCTTGCCTGCGTACTCGCCGACAGGGGACCAAATCGCATTCAACTCGTACCTGTCCGGAGGTGCCGATCTGTGGCTGGTTCCAGACAAGGGTGGACGTGCCCATCTCATTTCCCATCGTAACGGTCTCAACACTGCAGCGGCCTGGTTCCCGGGCGGTGAATACTTGGTTGCCACGCTCTCTTTCGAAGGTAATGCTGAACTGTACAAGCTTGCCGCTTCTGATGGCACAGTTGTCAGCCGCCTGACCGATGAGCCCAGCATCGATAGTTCGGCGTCAGTCTCTCCCGATGGAGACCAAATCGCGTTCATCTCCGATCGCGAGGGTAGCCCGCAGGTGTATCTGATGCCTTCGTCAGGTGGGGCAGCACGCCGTTTGACTAACCAAGGCACGTTCAGTCAATCGCCACACTTCTGCCCGCGCAAGGAGACTTCCATTATCGCCTTCGCCGCCCGTGACGAGCCCATGGTGTTCGACATCTTTCTCTATGATTTGCACACCGGCAAGGTCGAACGCGTGACCCAGGGGCAAGGATCCAACTTCGATCCGTCGTGGTCGCCGGACTGCCGACAGCTCGTCTATGCGTCCAGCCGCCAGGGGCTCTTCGTCATGAATCTGCAAACCCATCGCGAATTCCAGATCTACGAAGGCGGCGCCCAAAACCCGTCGTGGGGTCCCATGCCCACCGAATCGCGCTAACGCGTGGGCAATCGCACGATGAAGGTCGAGCCAGCACCGAGCTGGCTGTGCACCTCGGTCTGTCCACCGTGGGCTTCCACAATAGCCTTAACGAGACTGAGCCCAAGCCCCAGTCCCCGCTCGCTCCGGCTCTGATCTGCGCGGTAGAGACGCTGCCAGATCCGCGGCAGATCCTCGGCAGAGATCCCCATTCCGGTATCCTTGACAGCAAGAGATGCCCAGGGCTCCACGCGCGTCGTGGTGAGCTCGACCTGTCCGCCGGTGGGCGTGTACTTGATCGCGTTGTCGATGAGGTTTGCGACCGCTTGTCGCAAGCGAATGGCGTCTGCTTTGACGTTCACGCCGGTGGCCAGGTGGGTAAGGATGCGAACGCCCTTCTCCTCCGCCACGTCCTGATAGACGTCAAGGACGACTCTGGCCAGCTCGCTCAGATCGACGCTGCTCCGGTCGAGCTTCATTACGCCGTTTTCGGCTTCCGAAATATCCATCAGGGTCTTCAACATCGCCAGCACTTGATCGGACTCTTCCAGCGTGTCGGCCAAGGCATCGCGCACCCGCTGTGGATCCGCCACATCACGAAGTGCCACTTCCGCGCCAGTGCGCAGGCGAGTTAGCGGGGTACGCAAATCGTGGGCGACGTTGTCGAGCGCCTCGCGCATGCCACGCACGAGAGCTTCATTGCGCGACAGCACGCCATTGAACAGGTGCGACAACTCATCAAGTTCGTCATGGGTTCCTCGTTCAGCAACCCGTAAAGCCAGATCACCGGAGTCGATCACCTCGCGGGCAGTGTTGGTCAGGCGCTGGATCGGGCGCAGCGCTCGCCGGGTGAGAAAGAAGCCGCCAAGGAGCCCCAGTGCCACCGCTCCGACCCATACGGCGACCAATCCCGTCCGCAGGTGTTCGACGATCTCTTGAGTCTGTTCGTCGCTTATTGCGATTTGCAACCAACGACCTTCGGAAAGTGGCGCAGCTGTCAAGTTCCACCGTTAGCCGCTATTCTGCTCCCGCACTGGGCGCATCGTCTGGGATGATTTGTCAACCGTCATCGCTTCCGAGGCGAAGGACAGCCCGGGATTTGATCTCTCGAAGATCGTGATATCGGTGCGGTCGACCACGCGCACGTACACCAGCCGCTGCCCATTCTCGGGCAGCTCGGCCATCTTCCTAAGACCTTCGATGCCCTGTGCCTCGAATGCCTGCTTGTGCCGATTCAAACTGCTGGTAAGAGTCTCGACGATCCGCTCCCGAATCGACGAGCGAATGCGAAATTCCGCGGCGGCAGCTAGAAGAATTGTGCTTGCAAGAAAAACCAGAAGATACCAACCCGTCAGTCTGAACCCCAACGAGCGCAGTCGGCTACTCTTTGCGGAGGACATACCCGACTCCGCGCAAAGTTTGGATCAGCTTGACCGGAAAGTCGCGATCGATCTTTCTGCGCAGCCGGCTGACCAGCACGTCCACCACATTGGTCTGCGGGTCGAAGGAGTAGTTCCAGATATGCTCGAGGATCATCGTCTTCGACAAAACCCGGCCGGGATTTCGCAAAAGGTAGACCAGCAGCGCGAACTCCCGCGCCTGCAGCTCGATCGATTGCCCACCTCGCGTGACTCGACGTGATTCCAGGTCGAGCGTCAAGTCGTCAAATGAGAGTGTTCGCGCGGCCTCGCCCGAACCGCTCGACCGGCGCACGAGCGCATGCAATCGCGCGAGCAGCTCGGCGAACGAGAAGGGCTTCGTCAAGTAGTCGTCGGCGCCGGCCGAAAGTCCCTTCACCCGGTCCTCCACCTCGCTCTTCGCGCTGAGAATGATGATGGGCACCTTGTGCCTGCGCTCGCGCAGCTCGCGAATCAGGCCGAGTCCGTCGCGACCAGGCAGCATCAGATCGACTATGGCCGCGTCGAATCGGTCGTCCAAGGCAAAGCCGAAACCTTCCTCGCCATTGCGGCTCCATTCGATCACATGCCCCTCCTGACGTACGCCCTGGACGATGAAACTGCCGATCTTTTCGTCGTCTTCGATTAGGAGGAATCGCATGGTGTGGGCGGTACAACCATCGCATCGCGGTCAGGATCGCCGTGGAACAATGAATTGCACTGCGGCGGATTGTACCCAACCCGTGCGTCTCTGGCCATCGCGCACCCGCACGAAGTCTCCGTGGCGTCCAATGATGGAGACCTCCTCTCCCTCGCTTAGCGCGGCTTCGCTGGCCGCCGTATCGAACGGAGAGACTCGGACCGGCGCGGTCTTTCTCTCGACCACCACCGCATGATCCAGGTCGCGGTCCAGAACCACGGCCGCCGCAACGGTCGTCACGCTAACCAGGGCTGCGAAGGCCGCGGCATGGAAAAGGCGGCGCACTCTCCACTTTCGTCCTGCCAGGAACGCCACACACGCCAGCCAGAAACCGGAGACAGCAAACAGGGTCCAGGTAGTCAGAGAAAGGGTCCGTGCCAGTCGCCGATACCAAGGTTGAACAGGAGCCGGCAGACCGGCTTTGGCCCGAACATAGGCAAGGTTGGCCGCGATGTCAGGGTCGCGCGGCGCAAGCACCTGCGCGCGCTCGTAGTTCAAGACCGAAAGCCCGACATTGCCCTCCTGGGCATAGGCGTTGCCGAGATCGTAGAGGAGTGGAGCCGACCACCCGCGCGAGCGCGCGAGAGTCTCGAAATCCGTCACTGCATCGGCGTAGTGTCCCTCGGAATAGGAGCGGTTGGCCTCGTCGAAGCTGGCGCCACGCGACTCCGCGCGCGATGGGCCGGCAACGCCCAGCGCCAGAATCGCAGCTAGCAGGGAGGTACCGTGGTTCAGCCAACGGGGCATCGTCGACGATCTTGCACAGGTCATGTTCGGTTCTCCAGTTGGTCGAGCCTGCGCTCGATGGTTTCTTGAAGCATAGCCAGCGAGGACGGATCCTCGGCCGCGCCGCCGTAGCGAAGGCGCTCCGCCGACCTCAGCGCGGCGACAATGGGCTCGTCGTCCTGGCCCATCCTGGCCGCGGCTTCAGCAGAGGTAATCTCGTCGGGAGCGATCTTCCACATCTCTCCGAGGCGCTCGCGCAAGGCTGCCCCGGCAGCTTCGTGGAAGCGAACCGCATCCCCGACGGCGGCCGCACGCTTCATCGCCGTGCGATGCTGCGCGACGGTTTCGCGGAGAGCTCGTCGATGTGTGCGCTCGGAAGTCCCCCGCGCGCGTGGTCGAGCAAGCACAATCCCCAGCCCAAGCCAAGGAGCAGCCACGACCGGCCAGAACCACGAACGCCGATACGGTGGCAGCAAAGTCGCAACGAATCGCCCTTCGTCAACCTGGTTGGGCCGCAATCCCGCCGTAGGCTCTTCAGCGATTGTTGGGGGAATCTTTGGCTGATTCGTAGTTGGCGCTGTTGTTCCGGCCTGGGTAGCTGCGATGTCTGCCATGATCGGCGTGGTCGCCCGG
>PMLH01000175.1:5492-6062 GCA_003159055.1 Myxococcales bacterium | reverse complement strand
GTACACGTCGGTCAGCTTGTCGAAGGCGATGCCCTGGTTGTCGTACTTGAAGGTGCTGGCGGGGGCGCCGCTCGGGTAGACGTCGAGCAGTTTCAAGGTGTCCTTGTGGTCTTCGTCCATGACGATCTTGTCGAGCGGGTAGCGGCCGCCGGTGATGGTCATCAGACCCGCCTGGATCATGCCGCCGTACAGGCCGGCCTTCATCAGCTGCCGGAAATTGCGGGCCGGGTACAGGTCCTTGACGATGTACGACTCGGCGACTGCGGTTTCGTACTTCGCAAGCTGCGCGGCGGAGAAGTCGTCCTTCACCAGCGCCTCGAACAAGGTTTGTGCGGCCAAGATTCCGGACTTGATGGCGTAGTGCACGCCCTTGAGCTTGGGCATCGCGACCATGCCGGCGGAATCGCCGCAAATCAGCGCGCCGTCCATCGCGATCTTGGGCACCGAGTAGTAGCCGCCTTCGGGGATGGTCTTGGCGCCGTAGGAGACCACCTTGCCGCCCTTGAGCAGCTTGCTGATGAGCGGGTGCTGCTTGAACTTGCAGAATTGCAGGTGCGGATCGATGAGCGG
>PMLH01000175.1:0-5398 GCA_003159055.1 Myxococcales bacterium | reverse complement strand
GCACGAGCCGCGCGTGCCTTCGCAAAGCACCGTGGCCTTGCCAAGCAGGTTCGGCCCAGCTTCGAAAATCCCTTTGGGTGTGCCGTCGGGGTTCACACCCTTGTCGCCGAGCTGCACGCCGATGACCTTGTTGCCTTCGTAGAGAACTTCCTGCGCGGCGAAACCGGTCAGCGCGTCGACGCCGGCCGCGGAAAGCTGCTCGCCGAGCCACTTCACGAGCTTGCCCAGCGACACGATGTAGTTGCCGTGGTTGTTCATCTGCGGCGGGAGGATGGGGAATTTGAGCGAACGCTTCTTGGTGAGGAAGTACACCGCTTCGCTCTTCACCTCGCCCTCGATGGGCGCGCCCTTTTCCTTGTGGTCGGGAATCAGCTCGGCCAGCGCCTTGGGCTCGATGACTGCACCCGAGCAGATGTGGTCGCCCAGGTTGGCGGCTTTCTCGATCACGGCGACGACCATGTCGACGCCAAGGGTTTGCTCGTTGATGAGCTTGCCCGGCTTTTCGCCCTTTTCGACTTGCGCGTTGTGCTTGGCGATGAGGTTCGTCAGGTGGAGCGCGCCGGAAAGCCCGGCCGGGCCGCCGCCGACGAAGACGACGCCCGCTTTCATGGTGTCTCGCTGGATCATGGGTTGTTCGCGACTTTTAGCACGTCCCGCGGAAAACCTGTCCTGTGCGCGGCTTTGCCTGCGTATCTCTGCGACAAGCAATGTATATAGAGCAGTCGGTGACCTTCGCACGAACATGGCATTCGCCCCGGGGCTTGGCCGCGCACCGGCATCGAGTGCGCGGCCTGTGTCGCCGTGCGCTGCCTTGCCGGAGAAGGGCGCATGTCGCTTAGACGCTTCGCCGCGCTATGGACCAGGCTGCGCGCGAACCCGGTTTCGCACTGGTGCGTGCTTTTCCTGATCCTTTCCGTGACGGTCGACAACCACCTCAACAACGCCAACCCGTACGCGCGTTACGCGACCTTGCAGGCGATCGCCGAGGATCACAGCCTGGCTATCGACGCCTACGAATACACGACCTGCGACTGGGCACGTCCGCCGGGGGGGCACTACTACTCGAACAAGGCGCCCGGGCCAACCCTGCTGGCGGTGCCGTTCCACCTGCCGGTTGACGCGATGGTGGTCGCGCATGCCAAGGATCGCAAGGAGCGCGACGTGCGCCGCAAGGAAGCGCGCGACGCGGTCCTGAGCTATCTCGCGATTGCGCTGCAGGCGATTCCATTTGCGCTCGTGGTTCTGCTGGCGGCCGAGGCGCTGGCCAAACGCGGGGCAAGCCGGCCGGCTATCGAGCTGGCCGCGCTCGCAATGCTTTTCGGCAACACGGCTTCGCTGCTGATGAACATGTTCTTCGGCCACGGAATGGCGGCCTGGTTCACGCTTGCCGTTGCGCTTGCGATGCTGGAACGCCGGATGTTCCTTGCCGGCCTGTTTTTCGGGCTCGACGTGCTCACGGACTATGGCTCGGCGCTGTTTCTGCCGGTGCTCGGCCTGATGATCGCGTTTTCTGGGCCATCTGCGGCCCGCCTGCGCCATCTCGTGCGCTTCGGTCTCGGTGGACTCGCACCGTTGCTGATCTTCGCCGGCTACCACGCTTACTGCTTCGGCGGGCCGTTCACGCTGCCGAACAAGTACCAAAACCCGGTTTTCGTGGAGCACGGTGGCCGGACGCTTTGGGGTGTTATTGATCTCGTGCCAAGTTGGCCGATCGCGAAGGCGCTGCTGTTTGGAACCGGGCGGGGAATGTGGATCACGCAGCCCTGGGTGCTCGTGCTCATCGCGATCTTCGCACTGCTGGTCTGGACGCGGCGACTGTGGGGAGACCGCCTTTCCGCGATTCGCAGCGCCGTACCCTTCGCGCTCGGCGGCTTCGTGCTTCTGTTTCTCATGAACGCATCGTTTGGCGGCTGGCACGGGGGTGTGTGTCCGGGACCACGCTACCTCAGCGCCATTTTCCCAGTCTTCGGTTTCGCGCTTGGTCTGGCGTACGACAAATTGCCAAGGCCGTTGCGCGCGCTGCTTTGGCTGACGGTTCTCCCCTCGCTGGTCCTCTTCATTCTGATTTGGGCCGGAGATCCGGCGATCTGGCCGCAGCACGAGATTTGGGTGCGTTGCAAAGAAACCTTCTACAAGTTCGGACTGGTTTCGAGTTACTTGCGGCTGACCTGGATTGTGTTCGCGTTCCTGGTCGCGACGGTCGTTGCGCTTCTGCGCGCACGGCGGGCGGCGCGAGGACGCTAGGTGAGCCAACCGTGGTACTGTCCACGCGTGACCGACCCTGAACGTCCCGACGAGATCGTCACTCTCACCCGTTGCGATCAATTGATCGCGGCCCAGCTTTTGTGCGGGCGGCTCGACGCGGAGGGCATCGAGTGCTTCATCCCCGACGAGCACATGGCCAACCAGACCTGGCATTTGAGTCGCGCCATCGGTGGCATTCGGGTGCAGGTCAGGCAGATCGACCTCGAACGTGCGAAACAGATCCTTGCCGAGCCGGGCGCGGCCGAGCTTTTGGCCGAGGCGGTGCCGGGAAAGCGACCCAACGGTGCGCACGACGAGGACGACGGTACCATTGGCCCCGGCGATCGCGCCGCGTACCGTGCCATGCGGGTTGCCCTGGTCAGCCTCTGGCTCATGGGACTGATTCATCCCTACTCGCTATTCTTGGCCCTGCGGGCACTCGGGCGGGACGACGTGACCGCCTGGGGCAAAAGGCGCGCCTGGATCGCCCTCGGCGTCAGCGTGCTCGGGTGCGCGTGGATGGCTTTGCTGTTCGCAAGGCTCGTGACGAGACGCTAATACCGGAACCGGATCCGGAGCCGGTTCCGTAGCCGGCCCCGGCCACCGGCCACCGGCCCCGGCCCCGGCCCCCCGGAGTGTCATAGGCGTTAATCGGAGACCGGTCCTCTTTGTCCGTGAGCGTGAGCGTGTTCGGTTCGGGTGTCGCGGCTCGCGTGGGCGTTTCGCGCGTGCGTGAGCCCTGCGCGGTTCGCGATCCGCGTGCCGCACACGAACACGCTCACCCTCTCGCTCACGGGTCCCGCGACCCGCGAGCCGGATCCACGCAAGGTGCCCGCTTAACGCCTATGCCCCGGAGTGTCCGGTTCCCGAAGTCGCGCTCGCCGACAGGTACCGCTACACTAGCCGCCATGCCAGCACGACTTTCGCGCGGAAGGCTGCTCGCCAAATTGCTGGTGGCGATGCTCGTGCCTGCGATCTTTGCGTTGGCCCTGTTTGGCACCGCCGCCCACGAGGTTGCCCGGCGGCTGCTCGAAGACGAGCTGGGCCGCAGGTTGGCCACGGCCGCTTCCTCGGTTTCGATGCTGGTCCTGCCCGAGCAGCTTTCCGCCATTGGCGCCGGCGACGAGACCTCGAACACCTACGCCAACCTTCGCCACCGCGTCGAGCAGGCGCGCGAGCGTCTCGCCGTGCGGCGGGTTCTGTTGGTCGGTCTCGACCTTGGCGCTCGCGGTGACAGCGAGAACCTGCTCGCACTTGGGGCCAAGGCGTACGAGCTCGGCGCTGACGCGCCGGAGATTGAAGAAGCCGGCCTTGGGCAACCTACGGCTTCCCCGCTTTTCACAGGGCGCGACGGTCTGCCCTACAAACGTGGGTACGCTCGCATCGGAAGTCCCCCGGCTGGGTACGCGGTCGTCGAGGCGAGCGCGCAGTATCTCGACGCCCTCGCGGCGTTTCGTCGCTGGCTGCTCTTGGGTGGAATCGCTGGCGTCGCGATCATCGTCGTGCTCGCAGCGTGGCTGTCCCGTCGCATGACCGGGCCACTCGAACGTCTGGCGGCCGCAGCAGAGCGCATTGGCCACGGCGATTTGACGGGCAGCGTGGCGGTCGAGACGCGCGACGAGATTGGCTATCTCGCTTCTCGGCTGGACGAGATGCGCGTCGCCTTGCGCGCGCGCGACGAGCGCATGCAGATGATGCTGGCCGGAATCGCGCACGAGGTTCGCAATCCCCTCGGCGGACTGGAGCTGTACGCCGGTCTTCTGCGAGAGGGGCTGGCGGGTCAGAGCGAGCGCCTGGCGGAAATCGCGCGGGTTGAGCGCGAGATCGGCTACCTCAAGAACGTGGTCACCGACTTTCTCGACTTTGCTCGCCGGCCAGCGCCGGTGATGGAAGTCGTGACGGTGCGCGAGCTGCTGGCGGAAGTGGCCGAGGTGTGCCGGCCTGCTCGGGGCACGACGGTCACCGTCGAGTGTGAATCGAGCTTGCGGTCGCGTGCCGACCGCTCGCAGCTGCATCGTGCCCTGATCAATTTGGCGAAGAATGCCGTCGCCGCGGCGGGCCCGGCCGGCCAAGTCGTGCTGGCCGCACGCGTGGATTTGGCAGCCGGGCAGCGCGTGATTTGGGAGGTTCGCGACAGCGGCCCCGGCGTGCCAGCGGAGATTGCCGAAAAGATCTTCACGCCGTTCTTCACCACGCGGGAAAAGGGCACGGGGCTTGGCCTGGCCTTCGTCGAGGAAATCGCGCGCGACCATGGCGGCGAGGTTTCCGTCGACCGTGGCCCCGAAGGCGGCGCCCGCTTCCGCTTCACGACCGCCGGCTGCTAGGGCATTTCGAGCTCGAAACTGGTGGTGGCGAAGGGTATTGACCGCGCTGGCCTGCCGGTGTACTACGTCTTCGTCGTCGTAGATTGTGCAGGTGTAATCGCTGTACGGATTGCGCTGGATCGATGGGGCATAGGTTGCTCGCTATCGACACAGCAATTCGGAGACAACTACATCCTTGGTTGAGTCTGCGTTGGAGGGATCATGGGGACGCATCATCTGCTCACTGCAATTGCACTTTTTTGCTTCGCGTGGGGCTGTCAATCGAATAGCCATTCCGGTGACCAAGCCGGTGGCTTGCGCGAGGCCAGCCTCAAGAACCAGTCCACACTTGAGATGGCGGGGGAGATGTCGATGGGACATGGACACTGTGGTCATGACAGTCTGACTGCCTCGCCGCCAAGTCCGGAGCCATCGGGCGCGACCATTTCACTCACCGCCGAAGCGAGCTGTGTAACTGTCGAGTATCGCTTTCTCTATGAACCGATGTGCAGTGGCCACTGCGGCCACGGCCTCAACGGCGGCCACGATTGCGATTGCGATGGAGAAGAAAACCACCATCAGGGCGGCGTTGGTCACTGCGACGAACGTGGCCCCGGTGAAGACCGCGGTTGCGGTCCATGGCGGATGTTGCGGGACTGGGGTCCACCGACGTTCTCCTTCGACACGACAGGTTTTAGGCCAGGTCGGTATCTGTTGCGTGCCCAGGCTCGCCCCGAGAGAGGCGACGAGAATGAGCGCACCCTGGTCTACGAGCTAACGCCACCGTGCCCTCCGGGCTACACCGGCGACGGTGCCGGCCATTGCGTCGACATCAACGAGTGCTTGACCAA